>JBGCES010000536.1:0-3185 GCA_045106545.1 Saprospiraceae bacterium | reverse complement strand
GGCTCGTCACATCCTGGGGCTGGAGAAGGTCCCAAGGGTTGGGCTGTTCGCCCATTAAAGTGGCACGCGAGCTGGGTTCAGAACGTCGCAAGACAGTTCGGTCTCTATCTGTTGTGGGCGTAGGAATATTGAGGAGATCTGCTACTAGTACGAGAGGACCGTAGTGGACTGACCTCTAGTGTACCAGTTGTGCCGCCAGGTGCATTGCTGGGTAGCTATGTCGGGAATGGATAAGCGCTGAAAGCATCTAAGCGCGAAGCCAACTCCGAGATGAATATTCCAGTTCTTCGGAACGAAGGGTCGTAGAAGATGACTACGTAGATAGGTTATAGGTGGAAGTGTGGTGACACATGAAGCCGAGTAATACTAATTACCCGATAGCTTCCTTTATTTTTCTTTTTTATTGAAAGTCATAGGACGAAAGTTGTAAGATAAGTAGATAAGAAATGCAAAAGTAAGCGGGTCATTCCGACGCAAAAGGGAATGACTTGTACAGGAAACGTGAGTTGAGAATATCTAAAGGTTTTGTTCTTGAAGTGTATTTATACATATTCGATGATAAATTTGAACAATAATAAAGGCTTGACGCCTTTGTTCTCCAATCAGTGTGTCATGATTTTAGTTACAAGAAACTAGAAGATGAACTTATAAAGAAATCGTTCCGAAGAAATTCAGGACAAAAGACTTGGGTGGCTATAGCGAAGGGGATCACCTTTTTCCATTCCGAACAGAGAAGTTAAGCCCTTCAGCGCCGATGGTACTGCCACTGGTGGGAGAGTAGGTCGCCGCCCATTTTTTTCCTTTTTTGAGTGTTACGTTTTAGGAAAATAAAATAAACAAAAAAATAGTAACCAACAAATTAGCCTTGCATAACTGCAAGGCTTTTTTTGTTTTTACACGTTTGAAATATATAAATAGAAACTTTCCTAGAAGAACTATGTTAAGTGCTTATTATATTTATCTCATTTTACTGCTGATTTAACCAATGGATAAACGCATTTCTTTAGAATTCTACTGGTGGATATTTACTGCTATTATTGCAGTTGCAATCCTCTTTCCCATTCTTAATAAAATTCCTGACTATCCTTTCCTAATTCCCAATGTTGTATTCATTGTTGCGTTTGTTACTTTTACTCGCTTTATCTTTTTGTTAGAACACACCTTTATAGCACACCAGCAGTACCTAAAGATTGCTATTGTATTGGTGAGTTTGATTGTGATCTTTTATTTGATTAATCAAATCAATATATTTCAGACTTTTTTAGACGAGGAAGGACCCGATGTACTGGTGAAACATCTAAGTGCTGGACAGCAAAGTATGGCTAATTATATTCGGAGTGAATACCTATTTTTTGGAGTAGGGAGCGTTATTGCAGTAATAATATTGCCTTTCAGATTGATTGTTTCTATATGGCGCAGTTACAATAGAGGAACCGTTTAGAAATTGACTATCAAGATTAGAGATATTAAATTGAATTAGCGATTATTTTGTTCTTCAGGTTCTTCAATATCATAAATATCAGGCTCAGATTCTGTGCGTTCTACACTCATTTCTTCTAACCGATCCATCATATCTACGGAGTAGTCCCAAAACTCTTCAAAAGTTGGTTTAAGCTTTTCTCCAAAAGCCCACACCTGACTAGGAAATTCTTTCAAATACGTATAAGTAAAAGATTGTTGTTTACTCGCTTGATCTACTAAATTGGATTGTTCACTAAACCACAGTAGCATACTAAAAACTAAAATCATCATCCCTGATAATAATACGCCACCCAAAATTTGATTGATAATATTAATTTGAGCAGTTTCTAATAATGTTTCTAATCCACGGGCGATTAATCGTAAAAAGACCATTGTAATTACGAAAGACAGTAAAAAGCCCGCAATAAACATCAGAGGATTACTCGTGCTAAATATATCCTCCAAAAATTTGGTCATAGCGGGTGAAAACTTGAACGCCGCCATCATTCCAAAGGTGAAGGATATAATTGTGAATATCGTCGAGATAATCCCGCGCGAGAAACCTAAGTAAAAGCCAAATCCCGCCATGATGACGAATATTATATCTATAGCCACAATAAATTTGTTTGTAGAGTCCGTTAATTAGAGAACATTGGGCTTCTCTATTTTCTCCCATTATGTCAATAAGTAGTATATTGTAATACCCAATGAATTCAAAAGTAATACTTCAACTACAAAAAATATCAAAAGTTGGATGATTGTCTGCCTAATTTCGACTGAATGAGGCTCTCTTCGCTCAAACAACATTATTTGATAATATTTTCTCTATTTTTGTTGTGTTAATCCCACCACTATATTAATAGTACACACAGCCTATACTCACTAAGAAATGATTCGAAGACAATTTTACATTTCTGACTAGTCTTTTTCTAAAAACTTAAAAAACACTTGTTGATACTTGATCTCGTTTGCGTTTTTTGCCTTTTTAGAAAAAAGTCAATTCATTTCTAGATCACTTTTAAGATGTAAATTATATACAATTGCTATATCCCTTTATCTAAAATAACCTTTTCAAATATGCAAGTGACTATTTTTTCGCTCTTTATTAGTTCTTTTTTTTTACTTAATGCTAATAATTTACTAGCAACAGATTTGCCAAAAGTCTTTTTATTAGGCGAACACGAAAAAGAATATGAACAGCTAGTGATGGATTATAATGCTAATTTGCTGGCGGCTTGTGACAATGATATGCAAGGAGCTTTCAAAAAATGGGTATCTATGCTCAAAGAAATGGAGGAGTATGCTAAGAATATGGAATATGATATTAATGGTGTGAAATTCTGGATACATGTCTTTTGGGATAAAAATGGAGAAATTAAACATTTAGCTTATCACTTAAGACCTAATTCACGGAGTATAGAGACAGAAGAATTATCGAATTTTTTGCAAAGTTTTATTAATCAATATCGATTTCCGTTGACTACAACTAAAAAGTTTTCGCATTATTCTACCGCTTACTTTCCAATGACTACCCAAAGAATGCAAAAGAATTAAAGCTCCAATACAACAAAATTTAAAACGCCTTTAGGAATCTAAATTCCTAAAGGCGTTGCTATTTCTAATAAGAAGTCAACGATTTACCAAATTTTTGCCCCTATCTCATTTTTGTAGATTTACCATAATAAAGTGGCACTACGGTGAAAACTGTGGGTACGATATTTTTA
>JBGCES010000535.1:0-3456 GCA_045106545.1 Saprospiraceae bacterium | reverse complement strand
GTGTGCTCGGTCTCGGCGCAAGGTGACATGCTCACTTTTTCGGCTGGTTTAGCAACACAAACTAGCCTCTTAAATCCTGCCTTCATTCCACAAGGTAAGGTCGTATTTTCATTTCCTGGTTTATCTTCGATCTACGCCAGCGGACAGATGCCATTCACCATTGAGCAAGCTATTTCCTCTACAGGAAGCAGTTCTACACAAATAGATGTTCCTAAAATACTAGCCAATATTGAAGATGAAAACATTCTTCGTGGAACGTTTGATGCCGACCTATTTTATTTAGGTTTTCGAATTCAAAAAAAGTATTTTCTATCTATTGGCGTCGGTCATAGTTCGCAACTAAATGCGCAAGGATCGCGGGCATTAATTGAGTTACTGGCTTTAGGAAACGCCGCTTTTTTGGATGAAGAAGTAGTGATTAATAACGAAAAACTCTTTTTGAATCATTATAATAATTTCCATTTAGGTCTGGGCGTACAAATCAATCCACAGTTATCCGTTGGTGCTCGCATACGCGCCATTCAAGGTATGGGAAATTTAAATCTAAATCGATTTAATGCTTCTATCTTGACAGACGCTCAATCTCCAACGCCTTTTAGCATTTCGGCTAGTACCGATTTTGAATTGCAAGCAAGCGGTATCTATGATGGGTTAGCAGAAGCAAGAATGGAGGCCGATAGTTTTGCGTTAGGTGAATTTACGGGTGGAGGCAATGGTTTCGGTTTTGATTTAGGTTTAACTTATCAAGTGAACGAGCGGATTAAACTAACCGCTTCTGCTAGTCAACTTGGTACTATCAATTGGACGGCAGCTCGTTCAAGTCAGTTAGAATTTGTAGATGCAGAAAATATCAGTTACGCTGGCGTCGCTATCAGTGCTAGTGATGATGAAGGGACAGATATTGGTAAAGAATTAGAGAATACAATTGATACTCTGATTCAATCTTTTGAATTTAAAGAAACCGCAATGGACTACGCTACACCATTAGCTACAAAGTATTTTTTAGGTGGGACTTACTCGCTAAATGAAAAGCACCATATCAGCGCGCTTTATAATGGTATTGGACTTGGAAATGGAATGACACATGGCTTCGGCGTCAACTATCGTGGAGATTTGGCAAAACAAGTAAAACTACTTGTTGGACTTTCTAAATATAGTGATACAAATCTAAGAGCAGGATTAGGACTTGTCTTGCAACTGGGTGGCTTAGAAATGCACTTTATCTCTAATGATTTGATTTCTTTAAAAACACTAGATATTCGTAGCGGAATCAATTTCGTGATCGGTCGTAACAAACAGTTGGAAGAGCAACAAGCGATACCAAGCGAGCAAGGAAAGAGAGGAAAACAAGGAAAAGCAAGATTTTTCTAAGCTAAACCTAATACTATAAAAAAGTCAGGTTTGAAAGATAGGAGGTATTATAAAAATACCTCCTATCTAGTTTGTTCATATTTAATAGCCTGTAGTGAATTGTAGTGTTTTTAGTTCCTGCGTTTTCAAATCTTGTACACTAAAAAAATATACGCCCGCCACGGATAAATTGGGTATATTAATTTGTTGCTCACCAATCAAAATCTCTTTTTTCTGTTGCCAAACCATACGTCCGCTAACGTCCATTATGGAGTACTCGACTTGACGTTTTTTATCGCTATTAATTACAAATTGATTTTGCGTTAGCCATTTGACATTCAAATTATTAGCAAATTCATCTTCTACACTTACCACATCAGCTAATCCTAACTGCCAAACCAAAAAACCAACCGAATTATCAGCTTTACTAACGAGCATTTCTAGCATCAAATTAGCCAAACTTCCTGCATACCAACGATAGTTAGCAAATAAAGGTGGATTATCGCTAGTACTTATTTCTGAACGAATTAAAAAACAATTTTCGTAGTCCTCATCGGGTAACTGCAACGTTCCTGTTGCGATAAAATCGTAGGTTGTTATGAATTGAGATTCTCGTATTGTGTCACCACTAGCATTAAAAACAACAGTAGAATAATCGTCCGTAAAACTTTCGCCTAATGCAAAAGGAAATTGCATTAATTTCGACGAATTTGGGTAGGAGGTGTACAGTCCACCAAATGTTCTGAATCCTACTATTTCAACGGTAGAATCTGTTTGTATTAAATATCGCTCTTCTTCTCCACCTCTCCCCGTCAAACCAATATTTGCGCGGGTAAACGTATCTACAAGAGATAGACTTTCAGGTAAAACCACCGTCGTAAGACTTGTAAAATCTAAAAGCGTTAGGTTTCTAAAATCCCAAACTAGATCAGTCCCTGCTTCCTCTGTAAAAAAAAGTCCTTCTATATCAGATGGTTCAAATACAGTAAAGCTCTCTTCGCCTACTTCGTACTGAAAATCAGCAGTGATAACTTGCGCAGAAAGAGCAGAAAAGGAAATTATATTAAAAAATAGTAATAAGCTTCGCATTAGATTGATTGATTGATTGATTGATTTAGTTATTAGTTAACATCGTTTATCAGCAGCAATTTGACTTCAACTAAGAAGTAATCCAAACCAACATTTTGTATAAGTCAGGTTTGAGAGGTAGAAGGTACTCTCTAAATACCTCCTACGCCATTAAATTGTATTCATTAATAGCCTGTAGTAAATTGAATCGTTTTTAGTTCTTGCGTTCTCAAATCTTGTATACTAAAGAAATACACGCCCACAGCGGATAAATTGGGAATGGTGATTTCTTGTTCACCGATTAATATTTCTTGTTTTTGTTGCCAAATCAGGCGACCATTAACATCTGTTACGGAGCATTGGGCAGTGCGTTTTTTATCGCTATCTATGACAAATTGATTCTGGGTTAACCATTTGACATTTAATTCATTTTCATGAATAATTTCATCTACTGAACTCACCACCTCTGTACCGAACTGCCAAATCGCAGCATCAATCAAACCATCATGTTTACTGACAGCTATTTTCAGCACAGGATTAGCAAGACTTCCTGCGTACCACGTATAAATACTAGAAGTAGGTGGTGTACCATTAGTAGATACTTCGTTACAAATCAAATAGACATTTCCATAGTTTCCATTGGGTAATTGTAAATTCCCAGATGCAAGGAATCTGTGCGTTTCTACATACTCTGCCTGATAAGTTGTATCTCCCTCGGGGCTAACACTAAACATCGTGTATTCATCGGAAAAGTGCTCTCCTAATGCGAACGGAAATTGCATAAGTTTTCGTGAGTTAGGATAACGTAAGGTTGTACCGAGAGCAAATCTTACTCCTACTATTTCCAGAGTGGAATCTGTTTGTAGTAAATAATGTTCTTGTTGCCCATCTCTTTTATCCAAACCGATATTGGTATTAGGAAATATATCAATTAGAGACATACTATCAGGTTCCACTACAGTTACTTCACGAGTAGCTTCTGAAAAAGGAAGGTTACTAAAATCCCAAACTAGATCACTTCCTA
Organism: Saprospiraceae bacterium; assembly: GCA_045106545.1. Taxonomy (GTDB): domain Bacteria; phylum Bacteroidota; class Bacteroidia; order Chitinophagales; family Saprospiraceae; genus JBGCES01. Next base: position 14 of record JBGCES010000535.1, on the reverse strand, counting down.
TTTCTTGCACAAAA
>JBGCES010000534.1:0-5142 GCA_045106545.1 Saprospiraceae bacterium | reverse complement strand
ACTTTTGAACTACATTCAAACTTAGTTAGATTTAATTTTCTTCTTTTTCAATGACAAATACATCCTCATTCTTCTTGCGCATGTAATATTTCTCGCGGGCGTATTTTTCTTGGTTCAATTCCAAATCCTGCTTTTTCTCTTTGACTTCTCCGATTTGTTCTTGGTAGTAAACTTTGTCAAATTGCAGGTTTTCTAAACTCTGCTGTAACTCCCACTGGGTAAAAAAATCGTGTTTATCAAAGAAAATCAACCAGCCGAAAAATAGCAACAACGTGATGTAGTAACGATTCCGCAAGGGAGCAGGAATCTTATCGAGAATGGGTTGCCACGGATTTTTTCTTTTTGCCACAGGAAAAATGGTTTGAATGTAGTTCGAAATGGTTTGAAAGTTGTTTGAAGTCGTGAAACCACACTCGAACAACTTTCAAACAAATATCGAACAATTTTCGAACTATCCTAATAATGCTTTACCAGGATATACTGCTGAGTCGCCCAATTCCTCTTCAATACGAAGTAACTGGTTGTACTTAGCGATACGATCCGAGCGCGAAGCAGAACCGGTTTTGATTTGTCCTGTATTTAATGCTACTGCCAAATCAGCAATCGTCGTATCTTCCGTTTCACCCGAACGGTGGGACATTACGCTGGTGTAACCATTACGTGTCGCCAAGTTCACCGTATCGATGGTTTCGCTCAACGAACCGATTTGATTTACTTTAATCAAGATCGAATTTGCCGATCCTTCATCGATTCCGCGCTGTAAACGTTTTACATTAGTTACAAATAAATCGTCACCGACCAATTGTGTTTTATTCCCAATTAATTTATTTAACGCGTTCCAACCTGTCCAGTCATCTTCGTCTAAACCATCTTCGATAGAAAAAATTGGATAATTATCTACCCACTCTTTCCAGTAATTAACCATCTCGCTAGATGTTAATTTATCGCCCGTAGATTGGTGGAAGTGATATACTTTTTCTTTGTGGTCGTAAAATTCAGAAGCTGCTGCATCCATCGCAATCATCATATCTTCACCTGGACGGAAACCCGCCTTTTCAATGGCTTGCAATACGATTTCAATCGCTTCTTTGTTTGACTTGATGTTAGGTGCAAAACCACCTTCATCACCTACATTAGTAGAATAACCTTTCTTACTTAGCACTTTTTTCAAGTGGTGAAACGTCTCTACGCCCATCCGCAAACCTTCACTGAACGTTTCCGCGCCGATTGGCATAATCATAAACTCCTGAAAATCAATCGAGTTATCCGCGTGCGAACCACCGTTTAAGATATTCATCATCGGAACGGGCAAAACGTGTGCATTTACACCACCAACGTAACGGTATAACGGCTGTCCCATTTCTTCTGCCGCTGCTTTTGCTACCGCAAGAGAAACACCCAAAATGGCATTTGCGCCAAGTTTAGCTTTATTATCTGTGCCATCCAGTTCCAACATCAAGTTATCAATGTAAATCTGGTCGAATACGTCCACACCAATTAACTCTTCGCTAATCGTATCTTCAATATTTTGACAAGCCTTCAAGACACCTTTTCCTAAGAAACGTCCTTTGTCACCATCTCGCAATTCTACTGCTTCGTACTTACCCGTTGATGCGCCAGAAGGCACAGCCGCACGACCAATTGCACCATTTTCGGTTAATACTTCTACTTCTACCGTAGGATTTCCACGGGAATCTAAAATTTCGCGTGAGCGAATGTCGAGAATTACACTCATTGTGTAGGTTTTTATAGTTGAAAAATGGTGATCTTATTTGGTAGGCAATTGAGAAGACAGAGGGCAGACCATTTCATTGACAGAAGTCAGACTAAAGACGTTATTCATCTGTCTTCTGTCAGCGCAGCGATCTGTCCTCTCTCCTCTGATATTAGTTCTTATTCTCCTTCATCAAGTCCACAAACTGGTCAAACAGATAACGCGCATCGTGCGGACCAGGTGAAGCTTCAGGGTGATATTGTACGGAAAAGGCATTTTTACCTTTTACTTTGATTCCTTCAATTGTGCCATCGTTTAGGTTACGGTGTGTAACTTCCACTAGGTCGGTATTCGCTTCAATCGCGTCGGGGCTTACGCCAAAACCATGATTCTGACTCGTGATCTCACATTTCCCTGTAACTAAATTCTTTACAGGATGATTGATTCCACGATGACCATGATGCATTTTATAAGTCGGAATATCCACCGAACGAGCAAGGATTTGGTGTCCTAAACAAATGCCAAATAAGGGCGCGTCTTCTTCCAAAACTTTCTTTGCCGTCTCCACTGCATAATCCATCGGCGCTGGATCACCAGGTCCATTTGAAAGAAAATAGCCGTCGGGTTTAAAAGCTTTTAGCTTTTTGTAAGTCGTCTTAGCTGGAAAGACTTTTACGTAGCAACCACGCTTGACGAAATTATCAATAATATGCTGTTTACAACCAAAATCTAGTACAGCTACCCGCAAGTCAGCACTTTTATCACCCGCCGTATATTCTTTCGCCGTACTTACTTTGGAAGCCAATTCCAATCCTTCCATCGGAGGTGTTTTGGCGAGCTGCTTACGCAATTTATCCACGTCCAATTCTTCGGAAGAGATAATAGCGTTCATCGCACCTTTACTACGAATATGGCGAACGATTGCACGAGTATCAACAGCAGAAATACCAACCAAATTTTCTTTTTCAAAATATTCTTGAATAGATTGGTCTGCTTGCTTGCGCGAAAATTGATCAGTAAAATTTTTACAAATCAGTCCCGCAATTTTGATACTATCTGACTCCTCGTCCGCATCCTTCGTTCCATAATTGCCAATATGGGCGTTAGTCGCCACTAAGATTTGTCCGTAATAAGATGGATCGGTGAAAACCTCTTGATAACCAGTCATGCCGGTATTAAAACAGATTTCACCAGTCGTTGTACCAATTTTGCCAGCTGCTTTACCGTGGAACACCGTTCCATCGTCAAGCAATAATACTGCAGGTTGATCTTGCATACTCATGTTGATATATGTGTAATGTATAATGGTTTATTATTGAATACTATCAGGTTTTACTTGGTTAACCATTTACAATAGTTGTCACTATAATGTTGGTTAAAAACTAACTTTCCCTTTTGAATTCTTCAATTGATCAATTAAAAAATTAGAAAATTATTTTTTAACTCCTTACTATTAACAATAAAAAAAAAAATAACCGTTGATTTTAGTAAAAAGGAACACTTTTGTTCTTTTCCGAATCAAAAACGTCTTGTTTTTGATTGCTTTTTTAAAAATCGCTGCAAAGATATAATTTATGAGTCAAGTCTGTATTAAAAATAACGTAACTCTTAGGCTTTTTCCATATTTACTTTAATAGCATTCAAATTTTAGAAATCGGACAAATTAGAAATTAGAACTGTCAAAATCAGGATATTAATTTCTCAATAAAACAACTACTTTTGCGCTTTGGTATCGACCAAGTATTGCTGAAAAAATAAATTCCTTCTTGATTTTATTTTTTAAATGACTACTTCGTTGCGACTTTTATCATCCATCATTTGTTTTTATCTCATACTTGATTTTGAGGTTTCGATAAAAATCGACGATGCAATTGCAATCTCCTTTCACTAATTCAAAATACGTGCAACAACCAATCATTGATGTAATTATTCCCGCTTATAACGAAGAGGCATCTGTTCCTTTAGTTATCAGAGATATTCCTACTGATTGGGTACGTGAGGTAATCGTATGTAATAATGCTAGTAAAGATCGCACTGCTGAAGTAGCAAGAAATGCTGGAGCAACGGTCGTCGATCAACCGAAGAAGGGATATGGCAGTGCTTGTTTGAAGGGAATGGAGTACATCAAAAACAAAGCAGTCAGTGAGCAACCAGACATTGTGGTTTTTATTGATGCAGATTATTCCGACCATCCAGAAGAGCTTATTCAATTAGTAAAACCCATTATTAAAGACAATATGGACATGGTGATTGGTTCGCGCGCTTTGGGCGATTTAGAACCAGGCTCGATGACTCCACAACAGATTTTTGGCAACTGGTTGGCTACAAATCTGATCAAATTATTTTACAATTATACTTTTACTGACTTAGGTCCTTTCCGCGCTATCAAGTGGCAAAAACTACTGGAAATAGAAATGTCTGACCCCGATTTTGGTTGGACAGTTGAAATGCAAGTAAAAGCAGCAAAAAAGGGTTTTAAGTGTAAAGAAATTCCCGTTACTTATCGCCAACGCATCGGTGTTTCTAAAGTTTCTGGTACGGTAAAAGGGACAATATTAGCAGGACACAAGATTCTGTGGACTATTTTTAAATTATTATAAATAGACATTAGACGTTAGATATTAGAAGTTAGAAAATCCATAATCTAACGTCTAACGTCTAATATCTAACGTCTTTAAAAAGACTAACATGACTGTCATTGCCTATATTGTTTTTACTGTTTATACGGTGGCGCTGACCTATATTACGGCTTACTGTTTATTACAGTTTAACCTATTGTATCATTACCAAAAATATAGGGGTAATTATGCAAAATTAGCCGCCGTGCCCCAGCTGACAAACGAAGAATTACCCTTTGTAACGATTCAATTACCCATTTTTAATGAACTCTATGTAGTGGAGCGATTGGTGGATAATATCATGAAATTGGATTACCCAAAGGATAAATTTGAAATCCACGTATTAGATGACTCCACCGATGAAACAGTAGAGATTACGCGTCGTAAAGTAGAAGAATATCAGAAATTAGGGTTTAATATTGAACAAATTTGCCGCGAAGATCGCCAAGGCTATAAAGCAGGTGCATTGAAAGATGGAATGCGTTATGCAAAAGGTAAATTCATCGCGATTTTTGATGCTGATTTTCTACCGCGCAAAGATTTCCTCCGCCGTACTATGCCCTATTTTATGAATAATGATAAAGTGGGAGTCGTGCAAACCCGTTGGGAACATATCAATCAGGATTATTCTTTGATTACTCGATTACAAGCTTTACAGCTAAACGTGCATTTTACCGTAGAACAGACTGGACGTAAGGGTGGCAACTTTATGTTACAATTCAACGGTACAGCAGGTGTGTGGCGGAGAGACTGTATCGAAGATGCAGGTGGCTGGGAAGCGGATACATTGACCGAAGATTTAGATTTGAG
>JBGCES010000533.1:0-3645 GCA_045106545.1 Saprospiraceae bacterium | reverse complement strand
GGACAAAAGGGGTACTACTACGCAGAGAAAAGTCTGCAATTTCAAGTTGTTTATAACTTTCTCCATAAGCAATAATCAGCTTCTGTATCTCCTGTTGAATTCGTATTCTTTCTGCTTCGTATCTCTGTAATGTAAGTCCTCGATTAGAATCCTGAAATCTGAGCAATCTAGTTTGAGCATTACTCAGCGCATTCTGTAGTGAATCCGTTTTGAATTTGATGATGTCATAAGTAAATGTCTGCCCTTCAATACTTTTCTTCACAAAAAAACTACTCAGATTCTCATAAAGAATTTTACTAAGTTGGATAGATAACTGTTCATTTCTTGTTGATGCTTTCAACGTTAAAATTCCAGTACTTTCATCAATGCTACATGCGATTAACCCTTTTACTTCTTCTCCTCCAATCAATTCTTTGTGAATTTTTTTTAACACCTTATTGTCTCTTCTTCCAAACGTAGATAGACTGTCATCTACGAATTTAAAATCAGCAAGTCCGGTGGTATCCTCTTTCCAAATTTCATGATAATCATAGATGTCAATAATGTGATTAGCTACATAATCTAACTTATTATTGATAGTAATCTTTTCAAATATTGATTCCTGAATAATTCTTCTTGATTTGGAAAGTTGAACTATCTTTTCAAGATTGAATTTTCCTCCTTTTCCACCCCCAAAACCAAACTGTCCTAAAATTGAGGATATACCACCAATACCACCAGCTCCTCCATCATCATCATTTAACATAAATGTAAGATTAGCAGTATAACGTGGATGCGTTTGGAAAACTTGCCAGAGATTAAATATTAGTACTGGAACTGCTATCAAAGCAATAATATACCAATTGCGAAGTACCTCAATAACAAAGCCTTTGATTCTAAGAATTAATTCTTTCAAAGACATTTCATCATTTTGATAAGACTGACCGAGTTGATTCTGTTTCTGTTCGATAACTTTTTTTTTAAGTGGTAAATGTTTAATTGCGTAAACTCAGTTCGGATAAATTATAATATTCCCGATACCAATCTACAAATCGCTCAATCCCCGTTCTCAAATCGGTCTGTGGCTGATAATCATAATCTTCTACTAATGCATCAGCATCTGCCCACGTTTCTAATACATCACCTTGCTGCATGGGGAGGAGTTGTTTATCCGTAGTTTTACCCAAAACTTCCTCAATTGTAGCAATGAACTTTAGCAAACGAATAGGCTGTGTTTTTCCAATATTGTAAATATTAAATGGAGCATTATCTAGTGTTTTGAGCTTAAACCCCTGTTGCAATATACGCATAACACCTTCTACTACATCATCTACAAATGTAAAATCGCGACTTAGTTTACCTTCATTAAATACCTTAATGGGTTGATCTTTTAAAATGGCTTCCGTAAATAGAAAATATGCCATATCGGGACGACCCCAAGGACCATAAACCGTGAAAAATCGGAGTCCTGTCATTGGAGTATTAAAGAGATGACTGTAAGCATGCGCCATTAATTCATTACTCTTTTTTGTTGCTCCGTAGAGCGAAACGGGGCGATCCGTTTTGTGATTTACACTGAAGGGAACTTCTTTGTTCAAACCATAAACACTAGAACTACTGGCAAAAACTAAATGTTGAATGGGATAGTGGCGTACTGCTTCTAGCAAATTTGCAAAGCCGACAATATTACTACTAATGTATGCTTTTGGATTGTCGATGCTATAACGTACGCCTGCCTGTGCGGCTAAATGTACTACTATCTCAAACTGTTCTTGCGCAAATAATTTAAACAAATTACTTTCATCTTCCAATCTCAATTTGATAAACCGATAATTGGAGTGTAGCGCACTTTGCTGTAACCGATTATAACCCAAATCGCGTTGCTCAATTCCTGCTGCTTTCAGCCGGTCATATTTTAGTCCGACTTGATAATAGTCATTGATACTATCCAGTCCAACTACTTCGTAACCTGCTTCAATCAGCCGATTGGCTAAGTGAAAACCTATGAAACCTGCCGAACCAGTGACTAGAATCTTCATATTATACTTTTTCTTTTTTCTTAATAAAAAAGAAACAAAAAATCAAGACAAACATCTGCTTCCCATCCGCTTTGCGGTTCACTCATTTGAATATTTCTCAAATATTCTTCTTTCATTCGTTCATGCGAAATTTGTCCAGCCACCGCCACCACTTCTAACGAGGAACATGATGTGAAAAATTGATATTTTCAGACTAAATCCCACGTTAGTGGCGTCCCTCTTTTTATATCGACTTTAGCAACATTGCCAACTACTTTTTCTAAATATTTTGGTGCAATTCCATCGCCAGGGCGAATGATGCGCAGGTTATCTTCTGTGAATTTTTCTCCCGCTGCTATATCTTTTACTACATAAACGGAGCGCTTGAAACGCAAGCTCGCTTTTTCTGATTTTTGGGTATTTAATTGCACGCCGCCCATCGCTAAGAACGCACGTTCTGTTTCGGTAACAAGTGCTTGTAATTCCTGCGGCTCCATGCTGAAAGCACTATCTACTCCGCCATCGGCACGCCGCAAAGTAAAGTGCTTTTCTACTACCCGCGCCCCCAATGCAACTGAAGCGACCGCCGCTCCAATGCCCATTGTGTGGTCTGATAAGCCTACCGTACAATCTGGAAATAATTCTTGAAAAACAGGAATAGTATTCAAATTCGTGTTTTCGGGTGTAGCAGGGTAGGTGCTGGTACACTTTAATACTACAATATCTTTTGCGCCATTTTCGCGTAGCACGCGTACACTTTCGTAAATGCCGTCCAAGCTAGATGCGCCCGAAGAAATAATCACTGGTTTTCCAGTCTGCGCTACCTTCTTTAATAAGGGATGATGCGCACTTTCAAAACTTGCAATTTTATAAGCTGGCACATTCAATTCTTCCAAAAAGTCTACTGCCGTTTCATCAAAAGGCGAAGAGAAGGCTTCCATACCCAGTGAATTAGCATAATCAAAAATTTCTTTATGCCATTCCCAAGGCGTATGTGCCATTTCGTATAATTCGTACAAATTTTTACCGTACCACAACGAATCTGGATCGTCAATATCAAACAAGCCTCCTCGATGATTAATTGTTAAGGTATCAGCCGTATAAGTTTGTAATTTTAACGCATGTGCTCCTGCATCTGCTGCTGCTTTTACTAATTCCAATGCTCGCTCGATGGAGCCATTATGGTTACCCGACATCTCTGCGATGATAAAGGGCTTATGGTTTTTTCCGATGTTAAATTTTCCGATCTTCACGCTAATTATTTTTGAGTTTAGAATGTTGAGCTTGCCACATCATTTCGGCGACTCTGAAATTAATTTCCCAGTCGATGTCGTAGCTTTTTTGCTCGTCTGTTGCGTAAAGGAACGGGTGTTTACCGATTCTATCGGCTTCTTTTCGATAAATGGTAGCATTTGCCAAGAAAACAGCACTATTCACTTCATAAACGGGAGTAAGCGTTTGTGTACGAGGCCACTTTTCTATCGCTCGATCATAGTTGATAGAGGTATCTTCATTCCATAAAAATTTATGTAGTGGCATTACGGTCATTAGCGAATCATAACCTTTTTCTAGGCTTGTGTAATACTGCTTTATTATAGCTTCATAATCGTTTTCGTTTATGAAAGGAGAAGTTACATGTGTCCACAAA
>JBGCES010000532.1:0-2856 GCA_045106545.1 Saprospiraceae bacterium | reverse complement strand
GAAGGGGCAATTTTTGATAATAAAATAATCGCTAGTAAGCGTCCATTTGTAGATTGGGTAGTAAAGCCTTCTGCTACTTTTGAACCAACCGACCCAGCAGCTATTGCTAATACAGTAATTAAAGCATTAAATGACCCTTTGCCTCCAACTGAATTAATATTCAAAAATAAGATAAATCAAATAATTGACTTAGCATATGTTTAAAAACAAAACCCTACTCATCACTGGTGGTACTGGCTCCTTCGGAAACGCAGTACTCAAACGCTTTCTCAACTCGGACATCGGTGAAATTAGAATCTTCAGTCGAGATGAAAAAAAGCAGGATGACATGCGTCGTCGGCTGTTAAGTGATAAGGTAAAATACTTCATTGGTGATGTACGTGATTTTAACAGCATTAACCACGCCATGCGCGGAGCCGATTACGTATTTCATGCTGCCGCATTAAAACAAGTGCCTTCTTGTGAATTCTTTCCTTTAGAAGCAGTTAAAACAAATGTGCTCGGAGCTGGTAATGTGTTAGAATCAGCAATTCAGAATGACGTAAAAAAGGTAGTCGTACTTAGTACCGACAAGGCAGTCTATCCCATCAATGCCATGGGAATGAGTAAAGCCATGATGGAAAAAGTGATGATTGCCAAGTCCAGAAGTACCACAAAAACCATTATGTGTGGCACGCGCTATGGTAATGTTATGGCAAGTAGAGGATCTGTAATCCCACTATTTGTTAAACAAATCAAGACTGGACAACCCATTACTATTACCGATCCCAATATGACTCGGTTCATGATGACTTTAGAAGATGCCGTAGAGCTAGTTCTATTCGCATTTAATAATGCTGACCCAGGTGATATATTTGTGCAGAAAGCACCCGCCGCTACCATCGAAGTCCTAGCAAAAGCACTCAAAGAACTTTATCAAGCGGATAACCAAATCAAAATAATCGGTACACGCCACGGCGAAAAGCTATACGAATCATTGGTCAATCGAGAAGATATGCTCAAAGCAAATGATTTGGATGGCTATTACCGAGTACCTGCTGATAATCGAGATCTCAATTACGAAAAATATTTCTCCGAAGGCGAGGAGGATATTTCGAAGATAGAAGATTACCACTCTCACAACACCCATCGACTGGACGTAGAGGGCACAAAAAAACTTCTCCTAAAACTAGATTTCATTCGCCAAGACGTATTGGAAAACTCACAGGTATAAACCATTGAACGATCCAACCATAGTTACTGGAGGAAGATATGAAGATAAAAGAGGAGTTATCCGCTTTGTTAATAATTTTGATATGTTACCTATCCGTAGGTTTTATCAAATACAACCAATTAACACGAATGAAATTCGGGCATGGCAAGGACATCAAAAAGAACAGAAATGGTTTCATGTTACAAAAGGTACATTTCTGATAAAAGGAATCAAAATTGATAATTGGCAACAGCCGAGTCAATCGCTGAAGATATGGGAATTTAAATTATCAGCTAAAAATCCACAAATTCTTCATCTACCTGCAGGTTACGTTAACGGATTTCAAGCCCTTAGCATGCAGGCATCCATCATGATTTTTTCGGACAAGACACTACCAGACTCGATAGCAGATGACTACCGTTTCCCCCCTGACTACTGGTTCGATTGGAATAATAATATACGCCCATGAAAATAGGTATTACTGGTAAAAATGGATTCGTTGGTAAACATTTATCTAATTACTTAGAGTTAAAAGAAGAGGTAGAATTAGTACCCTTCGATCGAAGTTATTTTGATACTCCGCAAGACTTGCAACAGTTTGTACAAAATTGCGATGTGATTGTACATTTGGCCGCTCTTAATCGACATGCTGACCAGCAAGTCATTTATGATACAAATATAAAACTCACTCAGCAACTGATTGATGCTTGCGAAGCCGTAAACGCTCAAGTACATATCCTGATTGCTTCTTCTACGCAAGAAGAACGCGATAACCTTTATGGAAATTCCAAAAAAGCAGCCCGCGAACTATTGGAGCAATGGGCTGCTCAATCGAATAATTTAACAACAGGAATGATTATTCCAAATGTGTTCGGTCATTTGGAAAACCATTTTATAACTCCGTTACTGCTACCTTTTGCCATCAGGTGGCAAACGGCGAAGAACCAACGATTATCAATGATGGAACGATTAAGTTGATTTATATCAATGAACTCATTGAAGATATTTACAACTTTATTCTTCACAAAAAATCGGGCAAGCAGCTCCTTGAGGCGCGTCACGAAATAAGCGTTTCGGGCTTACTGGCTAAGCTCAAAGAATTCTATCAACTCTACTTTCAAAATGGCATATTTCCATCTTTAGAAAATGCTTTTGATTTAGCATTGTTTAATACTTTTCGGTGCTATATTTCCGATGACTATTTTCCGCGAAAATTTGTCAAGCATACAGATGATCGCGGATGTTTTGTGGAAATTACGCGTGCGAATACTTCAGGTCAGTTTTCATTTTCGACTACCAAACCAGGAATAACGCGTGGCAATCACTTTCATACCCGCAAAGCGGAGCGGTTTGCTGTAATTAAAGGAAAAGCAAAAATCAGCTTACGCAAAATAGATTCAGACGAGGTAATAGATTATTATTTAGATGGTGACCAACCCGCCTACGTAGATATGCCGATTTGGTACACCCATAATATTTCTAATATTGGCGATGAAGAAATGATTGCTCTATTTTGGATTAATGAAGCCTACGACCCAGAAAAACATGATACTTACTACGTAAACGTATAATTAAATAACACCAGATTGTGAATAAGAAATTTAAAATATTAAGTGTAGTTGGAACTCGTCCAGAAATCATCCGATTATCACGCGTATTGGCGG
>JBGCES010000531.1:0-3912 GCA_045106545.1 Saprospiraceae bacterium | reverse complement strand
TAAGAAACGATTGCTCTTGATAAGCTTGAGTTTCAACATTATCTGCTAAAAAAGAACCCGCTCCATAAATTCTTATTGGTGTATCAACATCTATAAATGAAGTGCTGTAGGAAGTTAGACTTCCTTCTACTAAAATTATATCAAGAACATTTCCGTTAGCTGTTTTTGCCTCAGCAATAGCATCTTCAATTGTCATAAAATCTGCATCTGTATCGGGACGATTATTCACGCGATAAGTATTTTGCGAAAAGGTATAATTTGAAAAAACAAAAATAGTGGCAAGTAGAAGTAGGAGATTTTTCATGGAAATGGTTTAAAGATGTTTGTAAAAAAGTTTTTGTAAAATTATTGTTTTTTTCTTGCATAAAGATACCTTTTTTAAATCGAAAAAATCCGTAATGCAATTGTTAATTCATATTCGGTAGTGTATCTATGATATTTGGTAGTGAATGCTGTATATTCGGTCGCAAAAAAATTGTAAAAAAGTAGCGTAAAAATTGAATGAATGTTGTTTAAAAGTCGTAGTGACCAAATACCATTGACGACTTTTACACTATATTACACCACTTTTATACGACCTTTACATCGTCGCCTAATTCCTAACCAGTAATCATTCCCTATGCATCCATATTTCACTTTTTTGCTAATTCTTTTCCTCTCCCCAATCTTCGCCCAAATCAATCCCACCAACATCACCATCGCCCGCGATCAATGGGGCGTTCCGCATATCAAGGCAGCAACGGATGCAGAATGTGCTTATGGATTAGCTTATGCAATGGCAGAGGATAATTTTGCAGAAATGCAGGAAAGTTTACTCGCCGTACGCGGTAAATTGAGTGAGGCAAAAGGAAAGGACGGAGCGATTATGGATTATTTTGCGGCGGCTATTGGTGTAAATGATTTAGTTGAAAAATTATATGAAAAGGAAATTTCATCTGAGTATAAATATATTTTATCTGCTTATGCTCAAGCGATTAATACTTACGCGGAACGACATCCAAAAGAAGTCTTAGTAAAAGGCGTTTTCCCGATAAATGAAAAAGACATTATTGCGGGTTATACTTTTGCTTTTACCTTTTTATCCAATGTACATGGAGAGATTATTAAAATCGTGCAGGGCAATATGCACAAGTATGAAAATGTGCCGACGGGTAGTAATGGCTTTGCGATTACTGCGCCCAAAACAGCAGATGGGAATACCTATTTAGCCGTCAATTCGCACCAACCGCTTTCTGGTCCTTACTCGTGGTACGAAGCGCATTTAGTGAGCGATGAAGGCATGAATATTTTAGGCGGAACCTTTCCAGGCGGAACGAATATTTTTGTTGGAACTACGCCTAATTTAGGTTGGACGCATACAGTGAATCATCCCGATTTTGCGGATGTGTATTTATTAGAAATGAACCCAAATAACGATTTACAGTATCGTTTGGATGGAAAATGGGAGTCGTTGGAAGTACGCGAAATTAAACTAAAAGTAAAGGTAGGTTTCCTAAAAATTCCCGTCAAACGCAAGCTGTACTTTAGCAAACACGGTTCGGTATTCAAATCACCAGATGGAAAATACTACGCGGTACGCTTTATGGCGAATCGGAGTATCGGCGCGGCGGAGCAATGGTATCGCATGAATAAGGCGCAGAATTTCGATGAATTTAAAGCCGCTTTACAGACAATGGGTTTACCTGCACTTAATGTGATTTATGCAGATAAGGAAAGCAATATTTTCTACGGTGATTTAGGTCATTTTCCTCAACGCGATCAAAACTATGATTGGCGCAAAGTGCTGCCAGGCGATGATTCTGCCTTGATTTGGGACGATACTTTCCTACCTTATGACAGCTTACTAAAGTACGAAAATCCGCCCAGTGGCTATTTAGGCAACACTAATAATTCTCCTTATCGCGCGACTGCCGACCCATACAATATCGACCCAACAACCATCAACTTGAGTATTGATTACCACACGGAAGATAATAATCGCTCTATGCGCTTTTTTGACCTGATAGAAGCACAGGAAAAAGTGAATTACGAAGATTTTAAACGCATCAAGAATGATCAAAAGTGGGCAGGCCCTATTTATACTTTTTCTTTGGATAATTTAGAAAATCTATTGCAACTAGATGCCAAAAAGTATCCATCTTTAGCGGAAGCGATAACCATTTTAAACCAATGGAATCGCGATTCAGACATTGAGAACGAAGGCGCAACTATATTCCGCTTAGTGCTCCATTTCGCAGCCAAAGAATTAAATGATTTGGGCATTTATCCAAATCCTACTCCACTCAACGAAGCATTCTACGTGCGTCACTTAATTGCAGCACAAGACTATTTATTAAATCACTTTAAGACGATTAATGTTCCTTTAGGCAAATTCCAACGTCATCAAAAAGGTGATATTTCTTTACCCATCGGCGGGCTACCCGATGTCATCGCAGCGATTTATAGTACGCCCCAAAAAGATGGCACTTTTAAAGTCATCGCCGGTGAATCTTACATCCAATTGGTACAGTACTCAGCAGATGGCATAAAAATAGAAAGTGTGAATGCCTACGGCGCAAGCAATCATCCCGATTCACCGCATTATACCGACCAAATGGAAATGTATAGCACACAGCGCATGAAACCGATGACGCTGGATTGGGAGGAGATTTTGAGAGATGCGGAGCGGGTTTATCAGTTGGAGTAAGTTGATAGGTGATTCGATACACATTTTTCTTTTTCCTTGATGAAAAAGAAACAAAAAATCAAGACTGTATTTCTTTTTTAACGTTACGAATCTAGCCAAAAAGCTAAACAAAATGAAACTCGCTACGCTCAAACAGAATTTTGTTTTGGACGCTTTTGGGCTAGATTCTCCACTAAAAGAAATAAGGTCAAAAAAATCAAAATTAGCAGAGTCAATTAAATCGAGAAAAATCAGTCGGTTATACCAATAAATTCTATCAATCAGTCCTTCGATAATTACAATCCGACGTTAGTCGAAAAAAACGTTAAGGAATTGGAAAACTCCCCCCTAGCCCACTATATTTGTCCCTAATAATAAAAGAATCTAGCTTATGGCATTACAACTTATAAAAGACGGCGTGGATTACGTTCACGGCATCACCCGCGAAGAATTTCAGGAAAAGTACATGAAACCGCAGCGTCCTGTCATCGTAAAACACTTTTACGGAGAGGATGCGCCGCTGTACAAAAAATGGAATTTTGACTATTTCAAACAGGAATTGGGAGACATTGAAGTCGGTATTTACGATGCCGAAGGAGAAAAACGTCAAGACGACCGTAGTTATAAAGGCTCGGATAATAAGATGAAATTCGGCGATTATCTCGATATGGTACAGGCTGGTCCAACGACGCGTCGCTTGTTTTTATTCAACGTATTCAAACATAAACCCGACTTGTTCAAGGATTTTGACTTTCCAAAGGTAGCGGATCGCGTATTGAAAAAATTACCGTTTGCTTTTTTTGGTGGCGAAGGCGCTGTAACACGTATCCACCGCGATATGGATAATAGCAACGTTTACTTGACGGAATTACACGGTCGCAAGCGCGTGGTTTTATTCGATCCCAAATATTCGGATATGTTGTACCGCTATCCGTTTGGGACACATACGTCGATTGATATTAATAACCCCGATTACGATAAATATCCCGCTTTGGCGAAAGTGACGGGTTATGATTGTACGATTGAGGCGGGCGATACCATCTTTATGCCATCGGGTTGGTGGCATCACATTGAGTATCAAACGGCAGGTATCGGGTTTTCCATGCGGTCAATTTCGCCCTATACGAGTACGGTTTTACGTGGTTTGTATCAAGTTGGATTTTTGACGCACGTGGATGAAGTGATGTTGAAAGTGATGGGCGATAAGTGGTTTCAATACAAAAAGAAGAAATCGGAAGAGCGCGCAG
>JBGCES010000530.1:0-5124 GCA_045106545.1 Saprospiraceae bacterium | reverse complement strand
GACGGCAACAGTCCATGGCACTGCTGAGGATTTTTCGAATTATGCTGACCTCTTCACTATACTGGAAAAAAAGGTAGGTAGAATCATTATTAACGGTTACCCGACAGGCGTAGAAGTTTGCCCTTCGATGGTACACGGCGGTCCCTACCCTGCTACAACTGCTTCCCAAACGACTTCCGTCGGGACGAATGCCATCAAGCGATTTGCTCGTCCAGTTTGCTTTCAGGACTATCCACAATTTCTATTACCAAAAGAATTACAAGACGATAATCCGCTAGATATCTGGCGGCTAGTTAATGGCGATTTTACTAAAGAAAAACTATAAATAAAATGAGGAATCAATTCTTATCAGCTATCGCAGTATTGCTACTATTTTCTTGCGGTAAAAATTCTACTTCGAATGAAGTTGTAGTATCGGATATAGGTCAACTAAACCGAGCTATTAGTATTACGACTGCGGGCGATGAAATTGTTCTGGCAAACGGTGTTTGGAAGGATGTGCAAATCAAGTTCTACGGTATCGGCACAGAAAAATCACCGATTACCCTCCGCGCTGAAACGTCTGGTGAAGTATTCATCGAAGGTCAATCTTCTTTGCATTTGGGGGGTGAATATTTAGTGGTAGATGGATTACATTTTAGAAATGGTTATTCGCCTGGTCGGGGCATTATTCGTTATCAAATAGGAAAAGATAGTACCGCTTTTCATTCGCAGGTGACTAATTGTGTGATTGAAGATTTTTCGCGTCCCAACCGCTGGGAAAATGATCGCTGGATTGAATTTTATGGTAAGCATAACCAGCTGGATCATTGCTACATCACAGGTAAAGCCAATGACGGCGCGACTTTGATGGTTTATCACAAAGGCAATCAGCACACGAATAACTACCACCAAATTGTCCATAATTACTTCGGTCCGCGTCCACGTAAAGGTGGTCCACGGGCGGAAACGATGCGCTTAGGCGGTAGCGAAACTTCGATGACTCCTGGGCGAGCAAATGTGTCCAATAATTACTTTGAAAAATGCAATGGCGAGGTGGAAATCATTTCTGATAAAACCAATTACAACACCTTTACTAATAATATTTTTTACAAATGTGAAGGTTCGCTCGTGATGCGCCACGGTAATTACACTACCGTTGATGGCAATATGTTTATCGGCGATGATGATTCCGATTTTTATGGTGGGATTCGGGCAGTGAATACGGGACATTGGATTACTAATAATTATTTTTATAAAATCAGAGGCGAACAATTCCGTAGCCCGCTGGCGATGATGAACGGTATTCCCAAATCTTCTTTAAATCGCTATAAGCAAGTGACCGATGTGGTTGTTGCGCACAACACTTGGGTAGATTGTAAATCGCCTTTTCAAATTGGTGTGGGCCAAAATAAAGCAAGTGCTGATGTGCTTCCGAAAAGCGAGATTCGTTCTGCTCCGCCGATTCGCTCTACTATCGCTAACAATCTAATTTACAATACAAAAGTAGATCCATCGCCTGTAGTCAATCACGATGATATGGATGGTATTTTGTTTAAAAATAACGTGATTGATAACGCGAACCAGCCCTACTCAGAATTCGATGTACTTCAAAATGCGCAGGTGAAAATGAAGCAAGTAAATGATTGGTTATTCGTTCCTGCTGCGGGACAAGAGGAAGCATTAAACGCTACTTATCAGGGATATGATTTTGATAAAATTGAAAAAGGGCTTTTTGGCGGTGCACGTTCGGGTAAAAACTGGGTGGGCGCAGTGACCGATTTATCGGCGGCGGATGCCTTTAAAATTGATGAAAAACAATATGGACCAAATTGGTTTGCACCCAATAAGGTTGCCGCAGCACCTAGCGTAATTACCACATCTTCGGCAGCAGGCGAATTAGCACGTTCGATTGCAAAAGCGAAAGCAGGCGATATTATCGAATTAACGGATGAAGCATACAATATCAGTTCTGCGTTGCAGATTGATAAAGAAATCACTTTGCGCGCAACGGGTGAACAGTCGGCTAAACTAGTATTCACAGGTGCTGAAAATACGCCTGCTTTCTCTATGAATGCCAAAGGAAAGCTCCACCTCGAGAACGTGGCAATCGAGAGTCAAAATAATCAAATGGCATTTGCGCCACTGTCAGAAAATATGTCATCGGCTTATCAACTCAATATTGAAAATTGTACCATTGAAAATTTCAGTCACGTACTCAAAGCGACGAAAGGTTCTTTCGCCGACTCCCTCAACTTCAGCAATACGACTATCCAAAATTGTGCAAATGGCTTCGTTCTAGCCGCTGACCAAAAAGGCGACTACAACGCCGCCATGATTTTTATTGATGGATGTACATTCGATAACGTACAGCAAAATGTTATTCATTACTATCGTGGCGGCTACGATGAATCTACTATCGGCGGCTCTTTAACCGTTACGAATAGCACTTTTACGAACTGTGCTAAAAAAGAAGCTAGTGGCATCCTGATTAAAACGCGGGGTATTCTTAATGTCCTACTTGAGGGTAATACCTTTCAGAATAATCCGATCAAAATGGTCGCTTTGCTGTGGGGCGAAAAGAACAATCAGCATCGTGATAATACGGTTGTTCGGTCGGGTGAGATTAAGGTGGAGCAACAGCAGAAGCAGGAGATATTGTATTAGAAGTAAAAGAAGACAGAAGACAGACCATTTCATTGACAGAGGACAGAATTTGTACGTAAAAAATCTGTCCTCTGTCAGATTTATCGGTCTGTCTTCTGTCCTCTTACAAAAAGTCGCTATGCACAAATTCAAACAGCTACTAAGAAACCTCGGGCCTGGTCTTTTATTTGCCAGTATGGCGATTGGCACTTCGCACTTAGTATTGTCAACTAAAGCGGGCGCGCAGTACGGCTGGTTGATGATCATTCCGATTATCTTAGCTAACGTTTTTAAATATCCATTCTTTGAATTTGGTATTCGCTATACCAATGTAACTGGTAAAAGTATTATCGAAGGTTATCGCAATCGTGGTAGAGGCTACCTATGGTTGTATGCGTTTATTACGGTAGCAACTTCGATTGCTAGTCCTGCTGCGCTCTGTTCTATCACCGCAGGTTTACTCATTAATTTATTAGGAATCGATGGACTTTCTGTTAGTACGGTGGCAGTGGGAATATTTGCTTTTAATAGCATCATTTTGATAATCGGCAGATATAAGTTTTTAGAAACGACACTAAAGTTTCTGATTCCTATACTATTTGTCGCGTTGTTGGTCACTACCATACTAGTAATTGGCGAAGGCCCAATCACACCCGTTGCGAATTTTGTACCGCCACCTATTTTTGATGAAATCGGCGTTTTGTTTTTAATTACGTTAATTGGTTGGATGCCTACCGCAGTGGAAGCCAGTAGTTGGTTAAGTCTGTGGAGTGCCGAAAAATATCGCATTGATCAAGAAAAACCTTCCCTGAAAGCAGCATTGCAGGAGTTTAATGCTGGTTATCTATTGACAGCAGTTTTGGCAGTATTTTTCCTCACTATTGGCTACATGACGCTTTATGGAACGGGCACGGAACTTAGCGGCAACGGAGTCATTTTTGCAGATCAGGTGATTAGCCTCTTTACGACCCACATTGGTGATTGGGCGTACGGATTTATTGCCGTTTCGGCTTTGGCGACTATGTATAGTACTTGTTTGACCAATCATGATGCAATCACCAGAGTAAGTGTAGATATTATTGGTTTACTGACCGACGAACAGGAAAAATATGCAGCTAGGAAATACTACGCTGTGGGAGTGATTGTGTTGGCAGTGATGAGCGTGATTGTACTATACGCGTTGGGCGCGAATATGGGATTAATCCTAGCGATTGCCACTGCAGTTTCGTTTGTACTCGCGCCAATTGTCGGTTATATGAATTTAAAAAATGTAACGAGTGAAGACGTTCCAGCTATTTATCAGCCAAAACAGGGATTACAATTATTGACTTATGCGGGCATTTTATTCTTATCTTTATTAGCCCTTTATTATGGTTGGATAGTGATTTTTTAAATAAAAAATCCTATATAAATACCTGAAAATCAGACGTTTGTACAGATTGTTTGTTCAATAAAAATAATTCTAATCTTTCAAACCTAAAGGGTTTGAACCATGAATAACCGCACATGGAATGTGTGGAATATCTAATAGAAGTCGAATTTTGTATCTTTCGTGTAAGTTTGACTCCTTCAGAGTCATTAGCGAAATATAGGGGTAATCTTTTCCACGGGTTGCACCCGCGGCTATTCATGGTTGATTCCCTTCAGGAATCCGATACGCGCTAAGTTGATGATATTCAGTTTCAACGGTTATTACTTACTTCCATTGAATTGATCAAAGTCGAGCTGAAACCCAATCAACCCTATAACTAAATCAACCTATCAACCCACTCACCATGTCAGGATTGGAAATTTCAAATATCGAATACTTTGTGATTGTGGGCTACCTCGCCCTTATCATCACCGTAGGTTTGGTTTTTAGAAAATTTTCGTCTAATACCGATGACTATTTTAAAGGCGGAAGTAAAGGGACTTGGTGGCTCGTCGGGAGTAGTGCGTTTATGAGTGCGTTTAGCGCATGGACATTTACGGGAGCAGCGGGCATCGCTTACGAAGCTGGGTTTACGGTCATGTTTATCTACCTCGGAAACGCCCTCGGTTTTTTTGCGAATTATCTGTTTATGGGCCCGTGGCTACGACAGATGCGCGTAACGACTTTCCCAGAAGCAATTGCGATGCGGTTTGGAGAAACTACCCGCGATTTTTATGCTTATTATGAAGTGCCGATCCGCATTCTATATTCCGCGATGGCGCTTTATGGGTTGGGTATTTTTTGTTCTGCCGTATTTGGGTATGACATCAACCATATCATCATTGCTTGCGGTATTGTGGTGCTTTTATATTCCGCAACGGGCGGTCGCTGGGCGGTGATGGCAACCGATTTTTTGCAAGGATTGATTCTAGTGCCCTTGACCTTAATTATCGCTTGGCTTTGTTTGGATAAAATTGGTGGTATTGGTAATCTATTTCAGCAAATTGAACTCAATGGACTCACCGAGCAATACAGCATGGTCAACTCCTCTACGCTCTTTGGAGGGGCTTACACTTGGGGGTGGGTAA
>JBGCES010000053.1:0-3348 GCA_045106545.1 Saprospiraceae bacterium | reverse complement strand
GTTGTACGAAAGGTTCGTACAACGGCATTTTAGTCTTTATTTAAAAATTAATAGCTCGACTTCTGTCGCACAAATGAATGCTATATTATTTGTCTCCCTCATAATTTTATACTGATTAGGCAGGGCTACAACTGAAATATAGTCATAAGCAAAAGCCAGCACTCAGATAGACATATTCAGGAAATCCTACCCCAGTTCGGAACAGGAAATCTCCAGCTGGTTTTTGAAACCGGAAACCCAACGCCCCCGCAGGCTTGACCGAACGATAATCTGATTTAAATATTTGCAGTTTCTCGCCAGGATTTTGACTCATAAAGTTCCTGACGCCAATGTCATATCCGAGTTTATCAAAAAGAGAGGTAAGACCAAAACTCAATTCTAAATGCCCAGTCCGTGCACCCGTCAGGGCCGTTAAAGCAAATAAAAAATTTCTTCCTTCTCCACCAAATGGCTCTACCCATGTTCCATATCCCACTTTAGCCCAGTACGAAGTGAACAGTTGTTCTCCTTTAGCTGCTCCAATCATCCTTTCGTAATTTCCATTCTTTGCTGCAAATCCTAATGTGCCATAAACAACATTGGGCTTAAGTCGTGGAGGAAGGTTATCGCTACTATTGTCTTGACTGTAGGAAGTGCTGAATAAAAAAAGACAAAGTAGAACACAACATAATTTGAGTGATCTGGTATTCATTTTTCTGATTTTAAGGAATTATGATTTAGTAGAAGTGGCGGATTAAACTTATGTCTAATTCCGCCCAATAACTTAGTGTATTTATTCTACTGTAATCAAAATCACTTCCTCCATTCTACCCGTAATTCTTTCTTTGAAAAAAGCCTCTAATTGTGCTGTCCCCTGATAAGTTTGGGTGGACTCGGCGGTCTGTATTTCAAGAGATTCCACCATTTGCACTAAGCTATCCATCATGCCCTGAACTTGCCAGTGACCAATGCCAAAGTGAAATTCTTTTACCGAATTTTCGGCAGCGGCAGCTAGTTTCAAATTTAAAGTATCGCCCGTTCTGAGGTCTTCAAATTCATAAATGGCTTTGTCCGTTTTAAAAACGAATTGAATATTGGCTTCGCTATTCGCTTGGTTTTCGATGCGCAGTATTTGTCCTGGATCACATGAAGTTAGTAAGAATAAGCTAAACAAAACGGGCAGTATAATACCTTTTGGAAATAAAGATAAATGATTCATTTTTTTATTCTTTTTGGGATAAAATCTCTTGAAAAGAAATTTGCAATGATGCAAACAAGCCCTTTACTATTCTACCACCAACTGCTTCACCTCAACCATACCAGTTTCGTTTACCATTTTGATGAAATAAACACCAGCCGTAAAAGAGCGAACTTCCAGTTGAACCCGATTTTGTCCTGCTTGTGCAGGTACGCGTTGTTGTTTTACTAATCTGCCCACTGCGTCCAAAATCGCGACTTGAATCTCTGCTGCGGAAGGCGAAACGAAATCAATATTGACCAATTCTGAAGTTGGATTAGGAAATACTTTTGTCAATTCAAATACTTTTTCAATTGGACGTTCCAACAAAATAATATTAGAAAACGCGGTTTGACCCAATTCATCCAGCGCGATAATGCGGTAGTAAGATTCCGTGAAAGGTGCTGCATCGATCCAAGTGTAAAGCTTTTCATCAGTCGCCGAAATATTCGCTAGTTGAGAAAAATCGCCGCCTTTCGCCTTGCGTTCAATTTGATAAGTACTAATCTGACTCGCACCTTCTACTGCCCAAGTCAGTTGGTTTTCTGTCTCCGAAATGTCACCCACTAAAGTGATATAGCGCAATGGCAAAGCACTGGACTCACAGACATCACCGAAGCCATTTTTATTAATATCCAAATGCTGAACGGGGCTGCCAATTGACCAATTAGATGTTGCGCCCGTGCGCGTAAAATTGTTTAAAGTTCCAGTGTAGCCATTTGTAGTCATATCAGCTATGGTTGTCAAAGACTGATTATCTGCATTAGGCATTCCTTCATTGAAGTTGTAATAAGCGAGTAAGTTAGCTTCATTGCTGGGCATTTCCTTATTCATACTTTCGTTCAAATCACCCGCAGTACGCGCGACGTTCCAGAAGCGCAATTCATCCATTTGTCCATTAAAGCTACTGTAGCAAAAGTCCGAACCAATTGTAATGGGAATATTGTTATTATAATCATTTACTGAATTAAAATCTGTAGAAATATCTATAAAACCATCAATGTAAATAGCCGTAGAAGACTGATCTCTAACCACTGCGATATGATGCCAACGGTTATCAAGAATTGGGGTATTACCCAATACAGATTGGTCGTTTACATAATCTGCCTCAGCACAATTCCAATGTAATCTTCCATCGGTGTCTATAATCAGTCCCCAATAGGGTTGTTCATCACAAATCGAACCTTTAGAAATAATCGCATCATAAGTACTTACATTAGTCTTTATCCACATTTCAATGGTAAAATCACCTGTTCCAAAATTACCCAAAGTAGCTGGTAATTCTATCCGATCGTCTATCCCGTAGAAACTTAAACCCACATTCGGGCTATCCGCGCAAGCGTCGCAACCATCGGGCATACCATCGCCATCCGTATCAATATTATCATCAAAACCGGGACACATATCTCGTGCATTGACTACTGCATCATTATCCAAATCAAAACTATTCGTATTTCCTCCCGCTACAAATTCCCAAGTCGGCGGATTGATACGTGTATTGCCGTATAAATCTTTGATATTAAAAAGTGTCACTTGCAGCGGTTCGCCAAATAGAGAAGCTAAATCAATACTTGGGATGACGACTACTTTATTATTAAAACAAGTCAGCGTAGCGGCGATGGTTTCGTTGGTATAGACACGTTTCAATTGCACATCAGCGGCACTTAATCCTGTGCAATCAAGTGTTTCCGCAAAGGTGATGGACACTTCGTCGCCCGTTTGGAAATTATCATCAGCAGGTTGCGTCAAGCCAAATATTTCTGGGGCTTGGCGGTCGATGACACCCGTTACGCGCGGCGCGTAAATCGTATTCGTTCCACAACTCAAACGCAAGCGAATATTCAAATTGCCTTCTGGCAAATTAGACACATCCCAGATGACTTCCGTACCCGTAGGGGCATCCACTAATACATTAGCTTCCAGCACTTCTCCGTCCGTCCAATTTGACGTACCCACGGGCGCATATTGAATGGTCACTTGGTCTAAATCATTGACATCGTAATCGCGCATGCGTACGACCATTTGGTTGTTATCGCTTTGGCGCACTGACCAGCCGTCTTCGGGTTGCGTCATCGTAAGTTCGCTCCATGGACTTTGGAAAAAAACCGAAATCGCAACGGTAGAAACCACCG
>JBGCES010000529.1:0-6733 GCA_045106545.1 Saprospiraceae bacterium | reverse complement strand
CGAATATCACAGCCCGACAATTATTGAATCCACCACGTCCAATCCAATTACAACAAAAGAGCAGCTTACTTTAATCGCCCAGCCTAATCCTTTTCGGTCCGAAACCCAATTGCGCTTTCAACTACCAGATCAACAGCAAGTTAGCCTACAGCTTTTCGACCAAATGGGTCGCTTAGTGCAGACGATTATTCCTATGCAGACGCGCGCAGCAGGGGAGTATGTTTTCAATCTGCGCAACGAGCAAGGCTTGCGCGGAATGTATTTCGTGCTGCTGCAAACGGAACGTAAGCAACTGGTGCAGAAGATCATGGTGCTGAATGATTAACGATATGCACTGGTAGTAAAGGCTTTAGCCTTTCCCGTTGAAGCCCTTTAGGGCGATCCGTTTTCTACATTCCACTATAAATGGCTGTAACTTAAAAGACTAAAGCATTTAAGTAGGTTGATAGATTTAAGACGTTAGACATTAGACGTTAGAAAATTGATAGCCAACGAGTTATCTAACGTCTAACGTCTAAATTCTAACGTCAACCTACTTACCAATTTCTCTAAATAAATTTTAAATATAATAATATGAAAAAGTCCATTTTTGCCATCACTTTAACGCTGCTTTCCATAGCTAGCTTGTTTGCTCAAACCTCCATCCATCAAAACAATACCAATCAATCTATTGACTTAGATTCTGCCCCACCTGCTGTCCAAGCAGGCGTTGCCAAAGCCCTTAATCAAGCGATCCAACAGACGGACGAAGTCCATTTATCCAATCCTAATTTTAAATCACATTTCACTAAGAATGCAGTTTCGTTAAGCCCGCACGGGAATCATTTAGAATGGCAATGGCAATTACAAACCATCAATGGGCAAGTACCCTTGTCCGTTACCCCTACTTTACGAGAAGCCTATAATAAAGAATTTGTGGATTACCAGCGGGGTAACATTACCGAACGCTACGTCTTTCATCACGGAAGTATTGAGCAGCGTTTTATCGTGAATGAAATGCCCGCCTCCCGTCAATTACGTATCGAAGGCGATATATTGACGGAAGGTATTTTTCAACAGGAAAACGACCACTGGTTCTGGGCAAACGAAAAAAGCAGTGTCCAACTCGGACAACTCTACGTCTATGATGCGACGGGAGCGACCATTCCCGCCGACTTCGAAGTATGTGCCGATTATACCGCGATTACTATCGAGGAAGATGCCTTGGCAGCAGCGACTTTCCCCGTGACCATTGATCCTGAAATCGGTCCTGATGACTTTCGCATCAGTACGATGGGAAATGATGGTAATGCTGATTTTGGTGCCAATACACCTACGATTGCCTACAATAGTACGGATGATAACTATTTGGTCGTTTGGCAAGGAGATGAAGCGATAGGAAGTTTAGTGAATGACGAATTCGAAATCTATGGACAGATTATTAACTCAGATGGTAGTTTTTTCCTCCAGCGTTTTCGGATAAGTTTTCAAGGATCGGATGGGAACGGAAATCTTGATGCGGCTAATCCAAGTGTGGCCTATAATTCAGTATCCAATAATTATCTGGTGGTGTGGCAAGGAGATGATAACGTGGGCGGTTTAGTGAATGATGAATTTGAGATTTATGGACAGTTAGTGGGTAATATTGGAAACTTTACTGGGGCTAATTTTCGCATTAGTGATATGAGCACAGATGGGAACGCAGATTTTGATGCCAACAACCCTGAAGTAGCTTACAATCCAGCAGCAGATAATTATCTGGTGGTGTGGCAAGGAGATGATGAAGTAAATGATCAATTAGAAATCTATGGACAGCGTATTGCTGCTACTGGTGCAGAAATAGGAGTAGATTTTCAAATCAGTAACCAAGGGATAAGTGGCAACACCAATTTTGATGCTGTTAATGCCGCCGTTGCTTACAATAGTGAGGAAGATAATTACTTAGTCATCTGGCAAGGGGATTCTAACGATGGACAGTTAGTGGATAATGAATGCGAAGTCTATGGACAATTACTCACTGCAATCGGTACTGAAATCGGAGGTGATTTTAGAATCAGCGATATGGGAGATGACGGTGCTGATAGTCGAGATGCACAGCAGGCGGATGTCGCATATAACTCGATTGAAAATAACTATTTAGTAGTTTGGTTTGGTGATGATATTACTGATGCTAACTTTGAAGTGTATGGACAACTGTTAGCAAGCGATGGGACAGAAATCGGCGTAAATGACTTCCAGATCAGCGAAATCATTAGCGACAGTGCCCCACAGAGAGATCCTAAGGTAGCCTATTCAGACAAGGATAATAAGTATTTGGTGGTATGGACCGCAAGAGAAAACAGAGATGGAGAGACGCGAGATGAAGCGTGGGGACAGTATATAGATGCAGCGGGTCATCAAATCGCACCCAATGATTTTCGGATCAGTGATGCTACTAATGGAGGAGGAGTAGATGTACTCAGTGCTTATGTAGCATATAATAGCACCAATGGAAACTTTCTTTCAGTTTGGTCGAGCCAGGAAACCTTTTTAGGCAATGCGGAATACGAAATCTTTGGTCAACTGCTCAATTTAGAAGCACCCACCGATCAATTTCGCATTAGTGCGCAAGGAACCGAGGGTAACACTAACTTTCAAGTCCGCTCACCTGACGTTGCCTTCAACACCATTGATAGTAACTATCTGGTCGTTTGGGAGGGAGAAACGGTATCTTCTAATGATGGAAAATTTGAAATTTTAGGACAATTGATTTCTGATGAAGGATTTTTATTAGATTTTCCCATTCAAATCAGTGATGTAGGAGGAAGTAGTGACGCTTTCAGAGATGGAAGAGACCCTGCGGTAGTATATAACCCGATGGATAATAATTATCTGGTCGTCTGGTCTGCCGATGATCCCGAATCAAATGTGGACGATGAATTCGAAATCTTTGGTCAGTTCCTTAATGCACGAGGTAACGAAATCGGGACCAATGATTTTCGTATCAGCGAGATGGGACCTGAAAATAGTTCAGATTTTGATGCTTTTGCTCCGCGCCTTGCCCTTAATACTACGGCTAACAACTACATGGTAGTTTGGCAAGGAGATGATGATTTAGCTACTTCGGATGGTGAATTCGAAATCTTTGGTCAATTGATTACTACTGCTGGGGAGCGTACCTTCAATAATGATATTAGAATCAGTGACATGGGGCCCGATCAAGACGGCGATTTTGATGCATTCGAGGTCGCTATCAGTTATAATCCTACGGATAATGAATATCTGGTCGTCTGGTCTGGCGAAGATAACTCGGGTAATTTGGTGGAAGACGAATTTGAAATTTACGGTCAGCGCTTAGATGCCTTGGGTAATGAAATCGGTACCAATGATTTTCGTATTAGTCAGCAGGGATTTGATGGTAATCCAAACTTTGAAGCCGAAGAACCCGCAGTGGCGTATAATCCAACGGCTAATAACTACTTAGTGACTTGGAATGGCGACTTTAACTCTGGTGCTGGATTGGGCGGACAAAATGAGATTTTTGGTCAGTTGATTGATAATGATGGCACAGAAATCGGGGCAGATTTTCGCATTAGCAATAGTGGTGTAGATGGAGATCCAGAGGTAGATGCCATTAATCCAGCTATCACTTACGATAATTTGAATAACACCTTTTTAGTGACCTGGGAATCCAATGGAGCATCAACCACGGTAGATATCGGAGGTACTGAAATATTTGGGCAGTTTATTTCCCCGACGGGAGTTGAATTAGGAGAAAACGATTTTCGGATTAGTCAGATGGGACCCGACGGTAATGATAACTTTGATAGTGAACGGCCTGCTTTAGCTTTTAATCCGATCAATAATAACTTTCTGGTGATTTGGGTAGGCGATGATGATGTAGAAAGTGTGGATGACGAATTTGAGATTTTTGGAGAGTTGATTTCTGATCAAATAGGAGATGATTGTCCAGAGGACTTAACCGATACGGAACTGGGCAACCTCATCTTTTCGGGTCTATACGAAGCGGCCAACACCATCACTTCTGCGGGTAGGGTGCTGGCTAGTTTGGACTCTGTTTCCGGAGGAGGTGTTACCGTAGTTGAATTTGTGGCGGGGGAAAGCATCACCCTCAACGCAGGTTTTCAAGTGCAAGCGGGCGCAACTTTTTCAGCGACTATCGGCACACTAAGCTGTTTTGTCGCTCAAGAGTTGACCAATGACGACGTGGAATATCGCACTGAACTACCCGCAACTGAAACGCCGCCTGTCATTGAAAAAATTACTTTAGTTGCTCAACCTAACCCCTTTCACTCTGAAACACAATTACGTTTCCAACTTCCTGAGCAACAGCAAGTTAGCTTGCAGCTTTTCGACCAAATGGGTCGCTTGGTGCAAACCATTGTGCCGCAGCAACGTCGCGCAGCGGGCGAATACGTTTTCAGCTTACGCAATGAGCAGGGACTGCGTGGCTTGTACTTCGTAGTGTTGCAAACGGAGAGTGAACAGGTGGTGCAGAAGATCATGGTGCTGAATAACTAGTTATTTGGAGTTAAAATCATTATTACGCTTACTAAACTTTCAAGTTTAGTAAGCGTATATTTACCGTAAATAAGTATTTTGCTAATATAAATTCACTCTTTCTAATTTGGAACAACAAGAGATTAATAAACCGACGATAAAAAATACCTTGTTACCTGATAATATTATAGATTCAGCAATTTCCCATGATATTCGAATCATTAATAAAATTACGGCTAATCAACGTACGATCCTTGAACATTACGAAGAGGGAATACAGCCACTAGTTTTAGAAGGGACACCATTGGATGGTGGTAGCGTCCAGCATTACTATCATTTTGTACTTGACTTACTACTTCCATTGAGTATTCTGATAAAGCGTACTCCTAGTGATATGGTTTTTAATTTTTTTTATCTAGGACCATTAACAGCTCATTTAGAGCAGCTATTTGGTGAACGGGTTAATATTCTTAAAGAAGAAAACGAGGACTATAAGTGCTTACCGCTAATAGGTATGAGCCCCGTTGGTTTACGGGAAATTAATTTTAATCTTGGAGTATTGCGAAATACTGTTATAAACCGCTTTATTAAAAAAACGCCACAGATTGATATTAAAAAAATAATCTTAATTGAACGTGTCGCTCCTGATCCATTTTACATGACGGAAGCTGTAAATAAAGGTGGTGGAAGCCAACGTCGCTCCATTGTTAATTATAGTGAGTTGAGAGCATTAATTGAGCAAAAAATTTCCAACCAATATGAATTTGTAAATTTAGTTTTAGAAGAAATGACCTTCGAAGAACAAGTCCAACAGTTCAATACCGCTAGTTTGGTCATTGGCTTACACGGTGCGGGACTTTCTAATATCATTTGGATGAAACCAGAGTGTCAGGTGATAGAAATTGGGTTTAGATCCTGCGAGCATTTTCAACGAATTAGTCAAATCATGCGACATCATCATTTGACATATATGAACTTTGAAGAAGTACACATCACGATTGATATACCCCACTTTAGTAGCTGGTTAGATGCTCAACCAGAGCTTACAGCTTTTATGAAAGTTTCAACGCAGATTACTAAATAACAGGAAATAGATATTGATACTGTTATCCAAAAATCTTAGCCTTCAAATAACGCGCATTCATTTCGGCGATATTAGCAATAGAAATCCCTTCGGGACATTCAACTTCGCACGCGCCCGTAAATGAGCAATGTCCAAAGCCTTCTGCTTCCATTTGCGTGGTCATATCCAAGACACGTTGGTGCTGTTCAGGTTTACCTTGCGGTAAAGAATTGAGGTGATTGATTTTGGCGGAGGTAAATAACGCGGCGGACGAATTTTTACAAGTAGCAACGCAAGCGCCGCAACCAATACAAGCCGCCGCATCCATCGCTTTATCTGCGATTGCTTTTCCAATCAAAATGGCATTCGCTTCGGGCGCAGTACCCGTTTTCGCGCTGATATATGCGCCTTGTTCAATGATGCGGTCGAAGGCAGAGCGATCCACCATCAAGTCTTTGAGCACAGGAAATGCCTGTGCGCGCCACGGTTCAACGGTAATCGTTTCGCCATCCTGAAAACTACGCATGTGCAGTTGGCAGGTTGTCATATTCGCGTGTGGTCCGTGCGCTCGTCCATTGATAAAAACGCCGCATTGACCACAAATTCCTTCGCGACAATCATACTCGAAGGCAATGACTTTTTCGTTTCGTAAAACGAGTATTTCGTTTAAATGATCAAGTGCTTCCAGAAAGGACATATCTTCAGTCAAGCCATTTACTGCATATTCTTTAAACTCACCTTTTTGCTGAGCATTTTCTTGTCGCCAAATTTTAAAAATAACTTTCATATTAAAATAGAGGTTAGAAGTTAAACATTAGAAGTTAGATAACTCAAGTGGGTTATTTATAACTCCTTACCGAAGGCTGCACTGCTTCAAATTTTAGGGTTTCCTGATGCAATGCAAAGCCATCCGTCTGATATTCCCAAGCTGAAACGTAAGTAAATTTATCATCTACCCGCACGGCTTCGCCTTCCTCCGTTTGGTATTCTTCGCGAAAATGTGCGCCACAGGATTCTTCGCGTTGGAGTGCATCGGTACACATTAAAATACCCAATTCGATGAAATCAGCGAGTCGCAATCCTTTTTCCAATTCAGTGTTAATTTCATCGTTCTGTCCAGTAATTTTCACATCCGACCAAAATGCTTTTTTGAGGGCTTTAATCCGCGCAATCGCTTTTTCTAAACCCACT
>JBGCES010000528.1:0-2562 GCA_045106545.1 Saprospiraceae bacterium | reverse complement strand
GGAATATCAATCGTTCCCCTTTTTTCTTGGGTGCAGGCGTGCAGTATGGACCACAATTCCGCGAGATTAATAGCAAACAACAAGCCGTAGAATCGGTACGATATTTTATTGGTTTTGGGATAGATGTACCGATCAAGACGTTGTATCAGCGATAGGGGAGTGATTAGTACATCAGTGATGAGTGACTAGTAATAGACTGGTTATCAATTGTTTAAAGTGTTTTACGAATTGCTGAATCACAAGCTAGTCTATATGAAGTTGTTTTTTAGTTAGGATTGCCCACGGGTTAGAAGGATCGAACGGATC
Source organism: Saprospiraceae bacterium (assembly GCA_045106545.1). Taxonomy (GTDB): domain Bacteria; phylum Bacteroidota; class Bacteroidia; order Chitinophagales; family Saprospiraceae; genus JBGCES01. Next base: position 2,256 of record JBGCES010000528.1, on the reverse strand, counting down.
TTTGTAGGTCGTGAGCGACAAGAAGTTAAAAAATGCCGCTCACGACCTACTTGAATCCTTTTAATTCGATCCGTTTAATCCGTAGGCAATCATTCCTAATTTGAAAATAGGACTGTACAAAGTTTTTATTTGACGCTGATTCTCTATGATTTTTTCCGTAGCATTACGGAAAAAATCTGCGTTTATCTGCGTCAAAAACTTTGTCTTTTGCAAAACTTTGTACAAGCCTAATTTGAAAATATCGCATAATAGTGATTACTGACTACAAGACATGGAAACCAAAGTACAAGTAAAATTTTTCAACCAATTACTCCAACGTTTTCCGCGCAAAGCGGATGCCGTGGAAGAGCTTTCTACGACCTTAAATTTAAGTCGAGACGCGGTTTATCGTCGCTTGCGTGGAGATACACTTTTGACACCCGATGAGTTGTTAGATTTGGCAAAAAGGTATCGAATTTCGTTAGATGGATTAGCATTGGGTGATTCAGACTTGGTGTTCTTTTCTTATAATACGTTTACTAATCCAGTGAAGAATTTGACGAATTGGTTGGGTTCGATTCATACCGATATTAAACGTGTAATGCAAGCGCCTGATGCACATATTTTTTATGCTTCTTTGGAAATACCCGTTTTTCATTATCTCTTTTTTCCCAATTTATTAGCCTTTAAATTTTACGTGTGGGGCAAGACGAGTTGGCAGTTAGATTTTTTAAAAAATCGACCGTTTTCGTTTGATTTATTAACGCCCAACGATGAGCGGATTGCCAATAATATTTTGGATAATTATTTGCGATTGCCAACTACTGAATTATGGAGTTTAAATATTGCTGATCATACATTGAATCAGATTGAATACACGCTTTTGAGTGGGAATTTTACCAATCAGGAAGCTGCAAAAACGCTCTGCGAGCAGTTATTACAATTGGTACAACATGAACGAGCAATGGCAACGGCGGGCAGTAAATTTAGATTAGGACAAACTGCAGAGGAGCTATCGGCAGATTTTAATTTATTTCATAACGAAATTGTTCATACCAACAACACTTTTCTAGTGAAAACGGCAGTTGGTAATACCGTTTATACGACTTTAAGTAACCCTAATTTTTTGCAAAGCACTGATCCTCGTCTATGCGCAAATATTGAAAATTGGTTTCAAAATATCATTGCGCAATCGAATAGCATTAGTCGCCATTCGGCGAAGTCGCGTGGTTGGTTTTTTAGTGGTTTAGAACGAAAAATTGAAGCGACGATGAAGCGGATTGAGTTATTTTGATACTGCTTGAAATTCATCTATTATTTTTTGATTACCAATTCAGAAAACTCTTTCTTTTTTTATGTGGAAATAGCGTAAACCCATCCACATTTTCAGTTCTAACGTGACCAGAAACTGGGTAAAATTCGAAATTCAATAAGTCGCAGACGTATGGAAAAGATAACTGATCTCTGCGACTATGATTATCTAATTCCTTCCACCAAGCCTCGTTTACTTGTTCGACAGAAGTTGTGTTTCTACGAAAAATTATACTGCTTGAGATTAATCCATTATTTGTAGGATAGCTAAGATTCTGATATTTTTCCATTTGTGATAGAATAGTAGCTGGAGCATCTTTATTGATCTCTATACAAACTGCTGCTTCATCATAAATACAATCGCGTTCGGGATGCAGATGAACCGCTAAATCATGCTTCATTAAATATTGATCAAAAAGTCCATGTATATCCATATGGGTACTCTGAATATTAGCATCTATCCAAAGTGAATAATGATAATCTGGAATAACCTGGTGAGACATGATTTTATAAAACCGTGCATTTCTGGTGGGATCTTCAAAGACAGCGGGTACAAATTTTACGGTAAATACCTCACTTTTAATATTTGGGTCATCAGTAAACAAAATATAATCAATCCCATCAATTGGAGTAATTAATTTCAACTCATCTTTTTGACCAAAAATAGCGGTATAAATAACTTTTTTTGCATCGTAAACCATTTTTTTTCTTTATTTAAATTGCCGTTCTCATCCAATATGTAATTACAACACGTACTCGCCCCAATTACTATTGTCATCAACTATGATAGCAAATATAAGTAGTTAACGTGAAATAATCGTCATTTTTGACTGAGGCTATTTTTGTGCTAGACAAGGCAAAAAACGTAGTCGTAGTCTTTTTACGACGAGGCTTTTTAACGATAAAAAGAAAAAAAAGAGACCGTCACAAAATGTGTCGATTATTTTAGGTTAACTACTTAGCACC
>JBGCES010000527.1:0-12975 GCA_045106545.1 Saprospiraceae bacterium | reverse complement strand
GATAAGTTTCTAAGAAGCCTTTTAATACGCCTTCTAGTTTATCGCCGTCTTCAGCACAATTTGCACCGCTACAAGGCCCTGCAAATAATAATTCGACGCCTTTACCGCCAACCAAACCAGTTGACATTAATTGCGCTTTAGCAGATTTTGGAATAGGTAAATCTTCCGTGATTTCCATTTCTACAATGACAGACTGTAGTTTAGAAGGTTCAAAATATAAATCACTCACTACGCCGATTTGCTTTCCATTGAGAAAAACGGGGTTAGATTTGGACAACTGTTCGATGTCTTCATATTCGGTAACCAAGGTCATGGAAGAGCTAAACATATTGCTTCCCATAATAAATTTATAACCCCAGAGTGAAATTCCAATGGCAACGAGTGCGAGAATTCCTATTTTAGTTTCGTTTGACATTCTATATTAATAATAAGTGTTGAATGATGAATAATTAGAAGTGATTCATCAGATGTTGTATTACCGAAATTACTATTTCCTCCTTTCGGTCAGAAGAAAAGTAAAACACTTGAGATTTAGAATTGATTATTTCGGCGTACCTTAATTTAATGCGACAGACATCTCCGTTTCTGCTAAATCGACGTTAATATTTTCTTTTAGAGTAGTTGCGAGAGTTAAACCTACGTAATTTACACGTACTGGAAATGATTTGTGTTTCCGGTCAATCAAGACTGCTACTTCAATTTTTTTGGGCACTACCCGAAACAAGGGTTTCATAGCGTAAAAAATCGTACGTCCAGTATTGGCAACATCATCTACGATTATAATGACTTTATCATTTAATTGTTCAGCAGGATATTCTAAATTTACCGGCATCGTCAATGGCGCAGCCGGATTTAACTGAATACGCGTAACGGTTACTGTTAAATCAGTAATTCGCAATAATTCTTGTAGTAACAATTCCGCAAAACTAATTCCGTTGTTGTTAATACCAGCCAGAATAATTTCCGATTGCTCGTAATTGCGTTCCCAAATTTGAATCGCCAATCGCCGAATCTTTTGTTGAATTTGTCGATGGTTGAGTATTTTCATACAAAAAGCTTGATTTCAATAATGAAACTGACCAGTGTTCCAATTGCCGCGCAAATGTAATAAAAATGCCGTATTCTTTAACTAGTTTGATTAACAGCTAATTTTTCTTTCAGAAACTGATAAGTTGCCAGTTGTGCCTGTATTTTCGTTGTTCCAGCTACTTGGGGCACATAAGCATTTTTATTATCTGCATCCAAGACTCTAGCTTTGGTATTATCTTGTAACTGCAATTGCAACGTATGCCATATTTCAGTGTACAATTCTCGATCGTAAATCGGCATAACGACTTCGACTCTCCGATCCAAATTGCGATTCATCCAATCCGCCGAAGCAGTAAACATCCGAGGATTTCCTCCATTGGCGAACACGTAAACCCGTGAATGTTCTAAAAATCGATCAACAATACTAATCACTTCAATATTTTCACTGTGCCCTTCTACACCTGCACGCAAAGAACAGATTCCACGGACGATTAGTTGTATTTTTACTCCTGCTCGACTCGCTTTATATAGCTCTTTGATCATTTTTTTATCTTCCAAGCTATTCATTTTTAGTACCATCCAGGCCTCTTTCCCCGCTACAGCGTTTGCGATTTCGGTAGCAATCATCTTTTTGAAACCTTTGCGCGAGGTGAAAGGCGAAACCAGCAAATGTTTACATTTGGGTACAATCATGTTCCCTAATAACAACTGAAAAATCCGTTCCACCTCTTCTGTCAGTCGTACATCACTCGTCAGTAACGCATGATCACTATAGATTTTAGCTGTTTTTTCATTGAAATTACCAGTACCGAGATAAGCAAAAGAAGTGCGCTGATTATCAGCTTTCCGATGAATAAGTAGCAATTTGGTATGTACTTTTACTCCAGGATAACTATATTTTACCATTGCGCCCGCAGCTTTTAAAGCAGTTCCTTGAGTGAGATTCGATTCTTCGTCAAATCGCGCTTTCACTTCAATAAATGCAGTCACTTCCTTCCCTTTTGCTAATGCGTCTAACAACGCCTGAATTACCGCAGAACCTTTTGCTACTCGGTATAAAGTGATGCGTATTTTGGTAACGAATGGATCATTAGCAGCTTCCTCAATCAACTGTGGAACATAATCGTATTTTTGATACGGAAAATGTAGCATTACATCGCGTTCTCGCAGTGTAGCTAGAATAGAATTCGTATCCTCCAGCGTAGGATGTGGAAGTGGAGGTAACTCTTGATAATGTAGTTCTGGATTATCCGAGGGATCGGGAAAAGAAAAGAAATCGTTAAAATTATGATAGCGACCTCCTTCTATTACATCATAATCCGTGAAGGCAAATACTCGTTTAATGCGCTCCAAAACTTGTTCGGGCATCGTTTTATCATAAAGAAATCGAGTAGGTAAACCAATCGCTCGATCTTCTAGCCCCTGCTGAATTTTTTCTACCAGATCGCCCGAATATTCATTATCAATATAAATATCTGCATCCCGTGAAATCTTTATTGCATATGCACCTTCAATGTGTAAACCCAAAAAGAAATCATCCAATCCCAAGCGCATAATTTCATCTAAAAACGTAATGGCGTAGCCGCCTTGAGACGACGGCAGTTGCATAAAACGTCCAAAAGCATCGGTTGGAATTTCGACTATTGCCATCGGAGCATCCACCGTGGAAAAATGCACGACAAAGTAAATCCCTTTATTTTTTAAAAAAGGCGATACTTGATTACCATTGACTAAAAAAATCGGTTCGATATGAGGAAAGACCTTTTCTTTAAAAAAACGCTTAGCAAATATTTGTTGTTCCTCTGAAAAATCTGCCACTTTTAAGACCCGAATGTCTTTTTTTGCCAATTCAGGTAAAAGTTCTTGCGTATAAATGCGCCCAAATTCCTCTTGCTGCTCCTGCACGATACGCACTATCTTTTTGAGTGCTTTTTTGGGTTTTACATCTAGTTGCCTACGCGTTTTTTTCTTTAACTGCTTAAAACTTCGTAAAGATGATACCCGCACGCGATAATATTCATCTAAATTAGAACTAAAGATCGCTAAAAATTTTAGCCGCTCGTATAAGGGCACACTAGGATCTTTTGCCTCCTGCAAAACTCTTTCATTGAAGTATAACCAGCTTACATCACGTTCGATGTAGGGAAATTTTGCCATAAAAAAGGTCGAGTTTTAAGTATTCAAATCCGCTAAACTTCACGCCTCACTTTCTATAACTACTGGATACGCCTAACTGTTTGCTGGTCAACAAAAAAAGGAGTAGCCAAATGAACGACTACTCCTTTTTTATGATTCAAAATTAGCTTTTTCTAATATTTATAGCTTGATAAAAGTTTCAGTAAATTGATCGTCTTTACTTTCAACAATGAAGCGATAAACTCCTGTAGGCAGATTAGCAATGTCCAGATTAAAGGTGTTTAATCCGACACTGGCATCGACACTCTGGCGAGCTACTTCCTGTCCTTCTGTATCAATTACACGTAGAAATAACCTTGTAGATTCCTTTGCCTGTTGCCAACTTATTTGTAAATTATCTACTGCTGGATTTGGATAAATCGACCAATCTAATACCGAATTTGCAGCATTAATCTGCCCTTGAGTATTAAAATTTTCAGAAAGATGTCCTCCCCATCTATCAATACGATTTGCGCCCACAGCAACAGAAGAAGCACCTGGAAAACCTGCACTGATAGCTGGTGGAATATTTCCTCCTGAGCTACCTTTTGTTGGTAAGTTAAAGGCAAGTAATTTACCGCCTCCACTAGCTCGTTCTGCGATATAAATTCGCTGGTCAGCTGGACAATAATCAATATCTACAGGATTACCTAGTCCAGTGTTGCTACCTCCGATACGAATATATTCGCTGCGACGAATTACGCCATCAGCTGCAACACTTTTGAAATTATAAATAACGAAAATCGCTCCATCTGAGGCATTACCCGCAGAGCCAATGTCAGTCAACAACATTAAATCAAGTTCTGCAATATAAGCAATACCGTGCGTACGAACTAAGCCTGTAACTGCCACTGTAGCATCGGCAGATACGCCTGTTCCAGTAGAACCGAGCGAAGAACCTGTCCCGGTAATAGGTACAATGATTCCATCAGGATTTACGATATTATCGCAGAAGTTCTTGAAAATTGCGATCTTATTAGTATTGTCAGCTACGGCGTATAAGTTGCCATCAATAAGATCAATTCCCCATAAGTTGATTTCTACTTCGAGGGTTTTATTAAAGTCAATCGCACCAAAAGTATTGATGTCATAGACAATAAATCGGTTTCCTCCATTCATGGAAGTTGCATCTTGTGCTACAACAATTTTGTCTTTTTCTACTGCAATTCCTCGTCCGTTTGAGAAATTAAATCCATAAAATCCATCCGTAGAAGAATGAACGACATTTGGTGGGATACCGCTATTGAGCATAATATCAACTAGCCCGTAACTTTCTACTGCATTGGAACTACGGTTGACTTGATAAAGAGAACCGTCAGGCGTATAAGCGATACCGTCTGCGTCTTGTCCTCCTGCGGTAAAAGCGGTTAAACTTGTATTGCCATCTTGAAGGTTAAAAACACCAACTTGACCGCTTGTATTTGAAGATACAAAAACTGTCTTTGTAGGCGATTGAGCAAAGGATAACAACGGAGTCAAAGTAATAAAAAGCAGTACTTTTAATGATTTTAAAGGTTTAAACATAAATTAGTTTTTTAAATTAAAAAATGACAGAGACCATAGGCTGAGATGGTACAAGACCATTCAGTTTACCTTCCTATGTTTAGGATGGTCATAAAATCTTTTGTCCAAAGGGAAATTTGCTTAATAAAGAATTTGACTATTGAATCGGATCAATAGCATAAAATATTCAGGGAAAGCTGGTTAATTAAAATGGAAAGTTGGTTTTATATTCAAGCTTGAAGAAAACCGAAACTGGGTTAATATTAATAATTTGAATCGGAGAGAGAAATTATATATAGTAAAAGTAAAAAATATACCTATCTATTAATCAGTAAGTTGTTATAGGTAAATATGTTCAGTAACGTAATGCTTTAAGGAAAGTAATAAAAGATAAAATTAAATAATTTTCATTGAAAATGAAAAAATTAGGCTAGATAAATACAAAAAGAGGCAAGACTACCAGGAGTTTTGCCTCTTTTTAACATTATATTCAATTATAAGGTCAAACGCAATCCAGTATAAACATTACGACCAAAAATAGGCCCCCACACTAAACTTGCGTCAAATTCATTGCTAAATGGATCGTTTGCAGCTAAAATTGGATTTTGCTGACGGAAATTGAGTAGGTTTTCACCTCCTACGTACAAGCTAAATTTCTCACCGAAATTTTTACTGACTTGTGCATTTAACAAAAAGAAATCAGGCGCGCGTTCCGATAGCTGGTATTCAGTTACTTTTAGATTCGTATCAGGAATCCGTTGACTCCCGCGCCAATTCAGCGTCGCATCAAACATCCAACTTTCGTTTAATTCATAAGCAGCATTAATAAAAGCACGATGTTTGGAGACGAAAGGCATTTCGCGTTGCCCTGCTAAATAATCAACTTTAACATCATTAAAACGATAAGCTAAGCGTATATCAAAATTAGATAGCAATTCATAATCTACTTGTGCCTGCAAGCTAGTACTATACGATTCACCTGTAAGATTATAGAAACGAACCAAATGTGCCGCATCAACATCAATGACAATTTGTTGTTGAAAACGGGTGTGATAAGTATCCAAGGAAAGTATTAAATCGCGGTCGCTAATTTTGGCATTCTGCGTTAAATTTAAACCAAAATTCCACGCTGCCTCTTGATCTAATTCTTCGATATTACGAAGACTTAAGCCTGCTCCAATAAAAGTTCGTGAGGAGGCAAGGCGTCCTAAGTTTTCGGCTATAAGACGCGCCGTCCGTCGTCCACTTCCAATAGATGCCCTCAAAACCGTATTTTCACTTGGAGCATAGCGTAAGTGTAAACGTGGTGTAATAAAACTACCATAAAAATTATGATGGTCATATCGCAGACCTGCAACTAAGGTAAACGCATCATCAGGAAGCCAAGTATATTCAAAAAATGCACCCGGAATTATTTCTTGATAATCAAAGTTAACCAAAGATGCCCCATTTTCAAGGCTGCGATTTAAAGATTCTCGTACATCATCGTAAGTTAAGCCTACACCTGTTTTGTATTGATGAAGAGTCGTACCGATAATGCCTTGATATAATAGATTTCCATAAAAAGAACGCTGTTCTCCTAAATACTGACGATTACCAAAAGTATCCTCTTTGGTATGAGAAACTACATTAAACTGAGAGCCAAAACTCTCTCCAGGTCGATTGGGAAAAATCCGACCAGCCTTCGCCCATGCCTCAAAGCGTTTAGTGTTACCCACTGCTGACCAAAGTTGTGTATTCACTTCACCTCTGGGCGCTATTTGTCCACCAGAATGGTCATTTACGAAAATTTTCACACCCGCTTGTCCTTCCCAGTTGTTGTCACCCTGATAACGCCAGCGATTGATTCCGATAAAATTATTGTAATTAGGTTGGTCATAAAATCCATCTTCGTTACGGTCATTTTCTGCTTGTAAACGACTTCCGTGTAAAAGAAATCCCGTACTCCACTGATCATTTAGTTGAAACTTGAAATTGGTATTCACTTCCGAACGCCCCATTACATTTTGGTAAGCGTTAAAAAAGAAATTTTCACTTTCTTCAGGCTTTTTTAATTCTACGTTAATCTGCCCCGTCATGCTTTCAAAACCATTACTCACCGAACCTGCACCTTTTGCTAATTGAATACTTTCAATCCACGGCCCTGGCGTAAAAGTTAGTCCTTGAATAGAAGCCAAAGCACGAGCATCAGGAATTAATTCCCGTGTAATTTGCACGTAAGGTCCCGCTAAGCCGAGCATTTGAATCTGGCGCGTTCCCGTCACTGCATCGGTAAACGAAACATCCACGGAAGGGTTAGTTTCAAAACTTTCGGAGAGGTTACAACAAGCTGCTTTAGTTAACTCTTTACTGCTAATTTGCTGGACTTTGATCGGATCAATAAAGGAAATCTCTGTGGCTTTACGACGATAAGTAACTTCGACATCTTCTAAAGTTACAGCATTCGCTAAGGTAATTTCCGCTTCGTATTGTCCTGTAAAATCAATTGTATCAGCGGCATAACCAACATAACTAACCACTAATTTTTTCGTGTAAACGGTCGTCGGCAAACTAAATGTACCATCCACATCGGTAGTCGTCCCAAACATTTCATCGCCCAGCCAAAAAACACTTGCGCCAGTCAGTGGTGATTTGCGTTTACCTTTTTTACCAACAAATTCATTGACCGTACCACGAACTTCTGTTGGCGTTACGTTTTTAATTGGGTTATGCGCCTCAATGACTGCTAAGTCTTTATATTTACAACAAGCGTGTAGATTTTCATAAATCTCTTCACTTGCCAAAAATTTCTTGGTGTCGTGCCCCACCCCAGTAACCGCATAATGTAAATTATTTTCTTCAAAATCTGCATTTGTAGAAACGGTTAGCATTTTTGAAACCACATCCCAGCTCGCAGTTTCTACGCCCATTATTTGCATCGCTGCTCCCTCTATTCGTTCTTCACACATTCCGCAAATGCCATCTACCCAAATTGAAACTTGATTTGCCGTTGAGCCAGTAGTTGCTGCCTCTTCCACATCTCGCAATTCACGATATTTGCAACAAGCATATAAACCTTCATAGGCTTCGTCGCTCGCCAAGAACTTCTTAGTGTCATGCCCTACTCCAGTAACGGCGTAATGCAAATTGTTTTCTTCGAAATCTGCATTGGTGGTTACGTTTAATATCCTAGTATCTTCATCCCAACTTGCCGTTTCTACGCCTAAGGTTTGCATCGCTGCTTCTTCGATTCGATCCATACACATGCTACATGCGTCGTTGACCCAAATCGAAGTCGGATTTTCAGGTTCTTCAGTAGATTCAGTTGTGTCTTCTTCTGCATCACGTAATTCGCGATATTTACAACAAGCATATAATTCCTCATATACCTCATCACTTGCCAAAAACTTCTTAGTGTCATGTCCTACTCCAGTAACGGCGTAATGCAGATTGTTTTCAACGAACTCATTATTGGTCGTAACGGATAGCATTCGAGTATCTTCGTCCCAACTTGCCGTTTCTACACCTAAAGTCTGCATCGCCACTTCTTCGATGCGATCCATGCACATGCTGCACGCACCATTGACCCAAATCGAGAGCGAATCTGTGGTTTGCGCAAATGCGTTTATTTGAATTAAAAATATGGCTAGGAATAAGGTAGCCTGTTTTATATATTTCATCTTGATTAATAATATTTTAACGAGTGTCTTTTTAAAAAAGGAGAATAGAAATTAGACCGTGTGTATCTTTTTCCTTCAATGGGTTGAAACCCATTGTTTAGGAAAACAGAAGGGTTTTCAACCCTACATAACACGGCTTAAGTCAGTGAAATCTAATTAACTATTCACAAATATGTAGCCACCAAGAAATGAGGCAAAATGAATGACTAATGAAGAATTTTATGACAGTCATACATCGACCTAATCTTGGACTACAAATAGCGCATGAATAGCATTATTCATTACACATTATCCATTACTCATTAAAATAGTTGCGGCGGTTGCCACGGAGAGAAAGCGTAATCCGAAGAATGGATTTGCCGTTGATAGAGGACGGGATTAGAAAAATTAGGTAAGGTATAATCGATCCATTCTATAGGTTCGATTAAAGTCGTCATGCCGACAAAACAACCTGGACAATGACATTCACTACAATTGCTTTCTTCTTCAACTGGTAAATCGGCATTAGACAAGTCAAGTGTAGATTCAGTTGAATGACAGCTACTTGCTGCGGATTCTGTATCTGTTGATTGACAGCATAGAACATCCGCGCCAGCCCGTAAGGACTGCCCTAGCAATAAAATGGCTAGCATGAGCGGAATTATTTTCATGGTGCAAAGGTAAGGGAAAAAATAGTGCAATGCTATTGCAGAAAATTTAAAGAAGCGTTAACTGGGTTGATTGAGTTTATAAAATTGATTAAGTTGATACTTATTTATAAACGAATCAACCTAATAAACTCAATCAACTTATTAACCATTTAGTGCATTCGATCGCCACGTAATTCTAATTCTTCCATCAATTGTGCTTCATATGCTAAATACTCTTCCCACCGCGCCATTGCTTTTTCTTTGCCGCTGTACTTCTTCGCTAATTCAATAAATAGCACATAATGTCCAGCCTCAGCGACCATGAATTTATGATAAAACTCTTTTAAATCATCATCACTAATATGTAAAGAAAGTAGTCTGAATCGCTCACAACTACGCGCTTCGATCAAGGCACAAACCAATAATGCCTCTAATAGCTGATCTTCGCGCGAGCCACCTGTTTTACGAAATTTAAATAATTTATTAACGTACTCATCCTTGCGTTGTCTGCCCAATTCCAAGCCACGTTTATCTAGTTCTTGCAGTACTAATCGAAAATGCCCCCATTCTTCGGTAACGATAGGTGCTAATTCGCGTACCATTTCTTTCTTTTCAGGAAACTTTTGAATTAAAGTGATGCAAGAAGTCGCCGCTTTTTGTTCGCAATAAGCGTGATCGGTTAGTATTTCTTCTAAGTCCATTTCTGCTAAATTCACCCAACGCGGATCGGTCGGTAATTTTAAATTTAGCATTTGGACGGCATGTAAATCGCTCATAATTGGAGCACAGGTTTTTAACCTGTGAATTTTGATTTCGAAAATAAGTGAGAGGTAATCACAGGTCAGAAACCTGTGCTCCACGCAAAAATAGTAATCCCGTCGTACCCAGCGCACAAATAACGCCTAGGAAATACCATAATTCGGTAAAACCATAGCTTTCGGCAATGTTTAGACCTAAAATCGGTCCGATAATCGCGGCAAATGACCACAGTGCGCCATATAATCCCATATACTGCCCACGGTTACCAGGTGTACTTCGCTCTAAGGCAACGGAGGTAGCAAAAGGAAAATTGACAATTTCACCCAAAGTAATGAAACCAATGTAAAGTAGCGCACTGAAATAAGTAAAGCCAAAAATGTTAAAACACAAATAGCCTAAACCAATTAACACAACTCCACCAATAATACTATTCATTGTTTGTTTACGCTCTACTAGATAGTGAACGATTGGCATTTCTAAAACGACTAACATAATACCATTGATGGTCATCAACAAACCAATGTCACTTTCGAGTAAGCCTAACTCTTGGCGGCAAAAAACAGGGAAGGCACTAAATAGCTGTACAAAAGCAATGGTATTGAGCATTAGAAAAAAGATATATCCTAGATACCAATTATCCTGATACGCACTTTTTAAAATTGGCTTTTGCTCAGTGGCTTCATCTACTGCTTCTAGTCGGTTAGGCAATAACAATAAAAAGACAATTCCAGCAGCGATACAGGTGATTCCATCAATATAAAATAGCCACTCGTAGCCATACGCACCTGCTAGCCAACCCGCGCCACCCGCACCTACGGCAAATCCCATATTAATTGCCAATCGGTAAAGCGATAAAGAACGCGTCCGATTTTCTTCTGTTGAATAGGCACTTATCGCCGCCATACTCGCAGGGCGAAAGCTATCTCCAACTAAAGAAGTTAGCCCCAGCATAATTGACAATGGCCAAAAAGAAGTAAAATGAATTAGGGTAAAAAAGAGTAAGCCAACTAGAATAAAAGAAGCAACAATGATGTGAAAATAACCAAAGCGGTCAGTTAGCCAACCGCCTATATATGCACCCGCTAATGAGCCTACTCCATACGATCCAGCAATAAAACCTGCATCACCTTTGGAAAAACCTAATTCTTCCGTCAAATATAAAGTCAGAAAAAGAATCACGACTGTACCACTGCGATTGATTAGGGTAACCAAGGAAAGCAACCATACTTCGCGAGAGAGTCCACGAAAAGAGTCGAGAATATAAAGGGCAGAATTTCTAAGCATGATGTGGGTGTTTAGCGGAGCACAGGTTTTTAACCTGTGAAATAAATATACTAAAACAACGATGACAAATCCAATGGATTTGTCATCATTTGAAATCACCCAACAGTGATTTTTTTAAAAGCGTTCCTTAATTGAACATTAAGTCGAAAAGACATAGGAATTATTTATTCGACAGCTACGATAAACTTGTTTTTCTTGCCGTTTTCAACCATTAAGTATTTGCTGTGCAGCAATTCATCTGCTGAAACAATCGCTTCATCGCTACCGATTTTAGTTTTATTAACCGAAATCGCGTTTCCTTTGATAGCGCGTTTTACTTCGCTTTTACTTTTTAATATTTCAGTATGTTCTGCGAGTAAATCGACGATATTGGCACTATCTCCAAAAGCATCTTTTCCAATGGTGAAACTTGGAATTTCTTCGGCTACTGTTGCCAAATCTGAATCGGATAAGGATTGTAAAGTTTCCTTAGAAGCTCTTCGGTTAAAAAGTATTTCTGATACTTTCAAAACGGAATCATATGCTTCTTTCCCGTGCACTCGAACTGTTAATTCTTCTGCCAGTAGTTCTTTTAATTTACGTGGATTATCAGCAAATTCTTCTTCTAACGCCTCTACTTCTGCTTTAGATTTTAAGGTAAAATAGCGCATAAATTTTGGAGAATCACGATCATCTGCATTAATCCAAAACTGGTAAAACTTATACGGCGAAGTCATTTCAGGATCTAACCAAATATTCCCCGCTTCCGATTTTCCAAACTTCGTTCCATCCGCTTTTGTCAATAAGGGTGTAGTCACCGCAAACGCCGATGCAGATAGATTTTTACGAATAAATTCCGTTCCCGCAACGATATTTCCCCACTGATCCGAACCGCCCATTTGCAATTTGCAACCTTTGGTTTCGTGCAGTTTTTGAAAATCGTATCCTTGTAATAATTGGTAGCTAAATTCCGTAAAAGACAAACCTGTTTCCAGGCGATTCTTTACTGAATCTTTCTTCATCATTACGTTCACGGTCATGGTTTTTCCTACATCACGTAAGAAATCCAAGACGTTCATTTCTTTATAAAAATCGTAGTTGTTAACGACCTCTGCCTTATTATCGCCTTCCTCAAAATTCAAAAAGCGACCAAACTGCTTTTGTTGAAAAGCTAAATTGTGATCGAGTTCTTCATAACTTTTCAATACCCGTTCTTTATCTTTCCCAGAAGGATCGCCGATACGTCCCGTTGCACCTCCCATCAAAATAATCGGCTTATGTCCTGCATCTTGAAACAATTTGAGCAACATGATCTGTACATAATTCCCAATTGTCAGACTAGGCGCAGTCGGGTCAAAACCAATGTAACCGACGACCATGCCTTTTTCTAATTCTTCTTCGATACCTGGTGTAATATTGTGGAGCATCCCGCGCCACTTCAATTCTTCAATGAAACCCATTGTTGTACATTTATGGAGGACAGGCATTATTGTCTGTCAAAATACGGACTGCCGCTTTTACTTAACAGACAGGAATGTCTGTCCTCCAGTGGAATAAATTCGCGCAAAAATATCATTTTCGGACAAAACGTGCGTTATTTTGCTACATTTGTGTCGAAAATTTATGGTCTTAGAGCAAAGGTTTGTAACCTATGTATTTCTATTTTCATTAAAACTAATCATCACAGGTTACAAACCTGTGCTCCAATATGAATCTCGAATATTTCATCGCTAAACGGGTTGCCACTGCCGAAAGTTCCACTGGAGCGAAGAGTTTTTCACGGCTGATCATTCGCATTGCGATTGCGGCTACAGCTTTGTCCGTGACTGTGATGATTATTGCTACATCGGTGATTACGGGTTTTAAAAACGAAATTAGTACGAAGATTTTTGGTTTTTGGGGACATATTCGAATTACCGATACCAATGTAAATCGTTCTTTTTTAGAAGAATTTCCAG
>JBGCES010000526.1:0-4793 GCA_045106545.1 Saprospiraceae bacterium | reverse complement strand
AATGAATCTGAATTTTCCCTAGGAATTAAAAAATCGTAAACCTTGAACTCTGGAATTTATTCTGTTCCTCTGAGTTTGGATACAACTTTACGTCGATTATTGAAACCTAACTTTCAGTCGCAAGACATCAATGAAAAAAGTAACAATGTCCTATTAATGTATAAATCGTTTCTTTAACTAAATGTTTCATATACGAAACTGCTGCAATAACTGGTTGTTGATGACTAAATAACTGATTATCTGATAGTTATGTTTGAATTTGTTATGGCGGAAATTATTATTGCTAAACGCAAAAAACAACCTTGCCAGTTGGCGAAGATAGGACTTTTTGTTGGAAAGGAGAAGTTAAGTATCGGCGATGTTTTCCTCTAATTCGTTTAAAATAAAAAGCAAACCTTGCACTACATTTGCCGTTTCAATCGTCGCTTTTTCGGTACCAATGATGCCCGTCATCTGATCAATTTCGGCTTTGCTGAGGCGACTGCGTAATAAGAGAATTTTATCTAAAGCGGCTTTATGATTCACGTTTTGATAGGCTTGATTGAGGGCTTTTTTAATTTCGCCCTGAGCGACTAAATGACGAATATCCGCAAATTGATCGTGGAGTTGTTTTTGATATTTGTTCTTTATTTGTATTTGTGCATTTTGCAAAATGCCTTTCAGCAAACGGTCGATATTAATACTAAAAATGCGGACGCGCTGATAAAAATGAGCGTCTTGCGGGGTACCACCTTCCTGTGCGAGCGCAATGGCGAGTTCGGTATAGCGGTCGAGGTGGACGGAGTGAATTTGAGGCGTGGCGAGTTGTTCTTCCGAGGCATTTTTGAGTTCGAATAAGAGGTTGTTTTGCTCGATGATGATTTTAGCGACGGTCATCAAGGCTTTGGTCATGAGCAGGTTCTTTTTATAAATTGAAAATTCAAAATCGACTTGACTGAGGTACTCAATAGCGAGTTTCGCATTACGTAAATATGTCTCTTCGACGTAGCTTTTTTCGATATTTAAAAGGAAAAAATTAGCGGCTAAATAATTGACTTCGAAGAAAGTATAATAATAATGCCCTAATCCTAAAAACGCGCGTTGATTCGGATCTTCTGCTGGAAAAAGTTCTGCTAATTGTAGCGTACATTCCGCCGCTGCGTTCACTAACTTTTCTGCTCTTAGCCAATCACCTTGATTAATCGCTTGTACCGCTTGCATGAAATATTGATCTGAGCCTGCTGCGATTTTGAGTAATTGGATGCGTTCGTTTTCTGCTTCGTGCTGTTCAATCCATGCCGTCAACTGCGCCGACTTTTCCGCCGCTGCCACGATGCGTTGCTGATTGAATAATTCTAAGGTTTCAAAATAGAGTAAATAACCCATTGCCATCTGCTGAAAAGTAGGGTAGGCATAGTTTTCCAATACGGCTAAGGCAGCTTGTAAGAATTCAATTCCATCTTTATAATTTTCGTGGATCGCTGCTTGAGTGAGGGCACGGAAGATATTTTGGATAGCGGTGACTTGTTCCAACTCGGTTGATGTAGTCGCGTGTTGGGCGGCGAAATCAGATAATTGCTCGACCATTTGGTCAGCGGTGAATTCGATGGAGGAATCCAGCAGATTAGTGAAGGAAGTGATGAAATTGTTTGTGGACATTAGGAATTTGTTTTCTCATTTGCGCTAATGTACAAGGTAGTTATTTTGGCTGGGAAATAAAAAACGCGAGGAGCTGTGTGAGCTCCTCGCGGTGATTTTTTTTATCAAAAAAGAAAATGATAACTACCTCTGCACCATTACTTTTACCACCTGCTGCGCATCTCGCATTTGCACCCGCACATAGTAAATCCCAGTCGATAAATGACTCACATTCAAACCATGCAAATGCTTTCCAGCCATCCGCGTTTGTTGCTGAATTGGCATAGCAATCTGCTTGCCCATCGCATTAAAAACATGCATACTGACGGGCGTATTTTGAATTAATTCATAACCAATTTGTACAATATTGCTAGTTGGATTAGGCTGCGCCGTAACGCGAAGTGTAGTTGGTAGGAGAGTAGTTTCGCTTTCGCTAAAACGTTCCGTTACTTCATCATTATCATCAAAGACAGGTATTTGATAATCAGGATTAAAGGTACAAGGCGCGATAAAGGCATAAAACAATGCACCAGATTCTACCTCAAAACCTGCATTGAGCGTAATCGAAACGGCGGCTTTGTAGGTTACATTACTATTATTTTCGATGATTCCAGTGGAAGTAATGACACCCGAACTTTCATACCTATCGCTAGGAATAACGCCCGACATCATAGTACCGTCGGGTAAGGTGACTATGGCATCATCTGCATTATTGGGATCGCAATCACAAGCGTCGGGGGCGCCGTCCATATCGGTATCAATGCTATCATCAAAAAGTGGACAACGGTCGATACAATCATTTACGCCGTCGTTGTCGCTGTCACCGTCAAAGCTGATACAAACTTGGTCTGTTCCATTAGTATCAGACCATTCTAAAAGGTAATTTGTACCTGCTGTGCCAGTGAAGGTGGTAAAGTAATCGTTGGCATTTTCGATATTTCCATTCAGACCTGAAATAATGTTCCAAGTCCCATTGCTAGGAATTATTTCAAAATCAAAAGAGCCTAAATTAACAGTCGTTTCACAGGATCGTAGGATATCATCGCCCGCTATACCAACTTCGGGCGCATCGTCGTCAATGATGGTTAATTCGAGGTAGCTGTTTCCATAAGAGCCATCTTTACTGATGTTTTGAATGAGAGCGATGAAGGTTTCATTTTTCTCTATTTCACTATCGGTAGAAATATCTAGGGTGACCGTTTTGCTGGTTTCTCCATCAGCAAAGTTGATGGTTTGTGCTAAAAAAAAATTGTTATTAAAATCGTTGATATGAGCAGGGTTGATGCCGTATGACTTTAGGACGAACTCTACACTTACCGCACCAACGGAGCTAATGGAACGATTGATGGTGTAAGTTTGTGTGTTGGTGATAGCAGTCATCTCGGAAAAACTAGTAGAACCCGAAAGAGACAGGGTAAAGGGATTATAACATTCTGCGGGCTCGGTGGTCACTTGATTATCTCTTGAAATTATGGTTTCATCTGTTTCGCATTTACAGCGTGTGAGTACCGTCATCTCATTAGATTGATGGTATTCGGGTAAATCCGTATTCCAAGTGTCTCCATTGTTGATGGAGTATTCTGCGGTACTGAGATCTGGGCATGTGATGGGGATGAAAGAGCCATTTGAGGGCAAGGCTTGACCAGTATTACAAGTACTATTATTGATTCCAATGACGGGGGCAGTGGTTTCGACTAAATTATTGGGGCAACAAGATAATTTAAAAAGTGTTTCGGCGGCTGCTCCAATACTGGCTGTAAAAAAGAGGGTGTTACCAACAACGGTTAAATAGTCAGGGGCACTGCTTCCCAAGGGATTAATATCTTTGAGTCGCATGGTACCATTTTCTGTAAAATGACTTATCCATAGCTCTTGGTCATCATTTTCATCTCCAGCACGGAAGATAAAATTATTGTAGAAGGTTGTGAAATGGTCTGATGAACCTCTTTGATCAAGTTCCGTATCTTCTAGTCGTATCGTTCCACTTTCTGTTCCATCACTTACCCATAATTCGTCGTCATTATTTTCATTTCTAGCAATAAAAAATAGCTGATCATCGCCTGCGGCTAACACATGAGGGGAACTACTTCCATTGGTTCTAATATCTTTCACACGGATGGTGCCATTTTCTGTTCCATCACTTACCCATAATTCTTCGTCATCATTTTCATCAGTAGCTGCAAAGAAGAGTTTGTCTCCGACAGGAGTTAGATCTTCAGGCGAACTACCTCCATTGGGATTAATATCTTTAACAAGTACAGTTCCATTTTCTGTTCCATCGCTCATCCATAATTCAATGCCATTATTTCCATCGGTCGCTGTAAAGAAGAGTTTATCTCCCAAAGCGATTAAATCACCTGGCAGATCTCTTCCATTGGGATTAATATCTTTTACGCGGATAGTGCCGTTTTCTGTGCCATCACTTATCCATAATTCTTGGTCATTATTTTCATCTCTAAACATAAAAAAAAGTTTATTTCCAACCGCCGTTAGATTATTAGGGAAACTACCTCCATTGGGATTAATGTTTTTAACAAGCATAGTTCCATTTTCTGTTCCATCACTTATCCATAGTTCATAATCATTATTTTCATTTGAAGCGACAAAGAGTAGCTTATCATTGACAGCGGTCAAAAAGACAGGTTCACTACTTCCATTGGTTCTAATATCTTTTACGCGCATGGTACCGCTTTCCGTTCCATTACTTACCCATAATTCTTCATCATCATTCTCATCGGTAGCACTAAAAAAGAGTTTATTACCAACAGCGACTAAATGGTCAGGTACACTACTTCCATTAGTTCTAATATCTTTTACGCGCATGGTACCGCTTTCTGTTCCATCACTTATCCATAATTCATGGTCGTCATTTTCATCTGAGGCAGTAAAGAAGAGATTATCCCCAACAGCAGTTAAGTTATCAATGTTTGGTGAACTGATTTGCGTATTAATATCTTTGAATCGCATAGTTCCATTTTCCGTTCCGTCCGTTACCCATAATTCTGTATCATTATTTTCATCTCTAGCTGAAAAGAAGATTTTGTTATCAAAAAGAGTGAGGTTGCTAGGAAAACTACTTCCATTGGGGTTAATCTCTTTGAGCAGTGTCGTTCCATTTTCTGTTCCGTCACTTATCCATAGTTCTGTGTTAAAACTTTCACTTGAAGCTGCAAAGA
>JBGCES010000525.1:0-2025 GCA_045106545.1 Saprospiraceae bacterium | reverse complement strand
TAAAGGCTTACTTATAAAGTGTACCTATTGTGGGAAGTGGATAAAATAGTGTACTTTTTTTTTGGAAAGTACACATTAATACATAACTTGCCCTCTAATTATACATAAATTACCATTTTTATATACCTACGATTTCGTTTCTACGATAATTACCCACACTAAGTACACCTTAAGCTGTACTCAATTAATCTGGGCGTAATATCGTTACTCGTTACTCGTTACTCGTTACAAGTCATGGTTACACATCCATCCAAAAAGAAGGTCGCCGCGATTGCGAATAAGTTTATCCAACACGCTCGGTATAAACTAACTCCTCGCGAGCAGAAGATCATATTATATATGGCGACGCTGATCAAACCTGAAGATTCTGGTTTTAAAACCTATCTCGTTCCCGTTTCCGAAATTGAATATATCTTAAAATCGAACGAAGATAAAAAGCACGGTTCATTCTATGAACGATTGGATGATTTGTTGGATGGCATAACGGATAAGAAAATTTCTTTCCCCACTGATTTCGTTTTAGACGGCGTTCGCTTGCGCGGACACATCAATTGGGTATCGGGCGCGATTCCGAAATTGAATGAAGATGGTATATTATGTGTCGAATTTGGTTTCTCTCCACAGATGAAACCTTTCCTTTTAGGTTTGAAACAGAAATTCACGCAAATCGAATTTAGAGAAGTAGCGCAGATGAAAAGCGGTTTTTCGATTCGTATTTTTCAAATGTGCAAAGCCTATTATTACGAAAACCATCAGTATGGACGTAATAAGCTGGTCGTAGGACTAAACGAATTTAAAGAACGGCTTGGCATTCCAGATAAATATCCCGATTTCCGCAACTTCCGTCGTAAGGTGTTAGACGTCGCGCGCGGCGAGATCAACGAAAAGACGAGTTTATTGATCGAATACGAATACTTACGTAAAAAACGCAAAATCACGACCGTCCAGATTATCATCAACGAACGCAAAGACTTTGATGATATGAAAACGCTAATGACGCCGACGCAGGAAGACAAGAAGATGCGCAATCTAAAGGAGCAAGAAGCTAATCTCAGCGAAGCGAAATTACGCGCCTACGGTATATTATTAGAGTATGGTATTAATAAGAAAATTGCCTTAGGCGAATTTTTACCTATTGTAAAAGGTAGCGAATTGAATGGCTACGAAGACTACTTCGTACAAGCGATGATTACTTTCTTTGAAAAGAAAACGGATCGCACTAAACAAGAAGAAAAGATCAAAGCCTTAGTTGGATGGCTACGTAATAAACGCTTTACTGAAGCCAATCTATTCGCTAGATTAACCGAGCAAGTGATTTTCCGTAAAAAAGGCATGACCCAAGCCGAACGTGATAACCGCGAACGCGCTAAGACCATTACGGCGACCGCTTTCCGCCAACTCATCGCTGCCGAAGCTTATCAGCCCGTCGGAACGAATCATTTAGCGAAAGCAACGAAAGCTGCCACACCCTTAACTACTGCGCAGCAGACTCCAACGCGTCCAAGTGAATTATTTGAACTGGCAGAGGAAGTTAAAGTACGCAGCCCTTTTTCGTACACCAGTTTCAAAAAAGAACATGCCGTCATTTATCGCCAGATTCGCGCTGATCGCCGCGCCGCTTTTGTCGATTTCAAAACTGCCAGTAATTATCGGCAGTTATTAGAAAATAGTGTAAAGGCGTTTTGTGAGAAGTGGTATAATGAGCAAATGTAGGAGTTGGTAGTTTTTAGTTGGAAGTTGGTAGTATCTCGATGTTCTATTGACTTCTTGTAGAACTATCGTTTTACATTATCAATGTTGAAAAATAAAATTTCTTTGTGTTTTTGCGCCATTGCGTTTATTCCTATATGAAAATCCTTGTTATCTCCTCCTACCTCGACACCATAACCGCCGTTCGCCCCGAAGGAGAAATGCTCATCGCTGCCCATCAATCAAGTTCAGTCGAAATCGATATAATGACACAAGGCGATGCACCTTTCGTATCCCGCTTTCGCGAAAATGGCATGCGAGTCATTGATTTTCATC
>JBGCES010000524.1:0-3547 GCA_045106545.1 Saprospiraceae bacterium | reverse complement strand
GATCGGATACCTGCGAGGTATCCGATCCCTAGTACTACTCCACCTTCAATACGCGCCGATACCCACTCTGCTGTTGCGCATTCGTTATTTGCAAAAAATACAACCCATTATCCCAATTTTGCGTGGAAAGCAAGACTTCCGTAGATTCCATTGGTAACTGTTCTACCACACGCCCCAACGCATCAAAAATCGTCAATTGCGAAGCGGCTACGGGCAATTTAATTTGTAGCTCATCCTTTACTGGATTGGGATAAATCTGCCAATCTAAAGCTGCTAACTCCTCCGTATTCGTCAATAAAAACTCGTCATATAAATTTTGCAATTCATCAATTGGCTCGACACCAAAGGGCGTTCCAGGGACATTCAAATCCAAATATAAATCATCTGCACTATCGGTCGGTTTAGCGACACGCAGAAAAGCAGACAACGAAGAAACGCCTTCATCCAAACAACGCGAATCAGCACCTGGAACATTTGCGGCTTGCATCACAGCCATTAATTTATCCGCTAAAGTTCCTTCCGTTCGATTGAAGGCAATTTCCATATTATTGACAATTTCTTCGCCAAGTAAAATATTACCTTGAATGGCATATTTACTACTATTTACGCGCTGTCCTTTCCAATCAAAGCACTCTTCGCCCGTATAAGCAGCAGCATCGACATTGCCTTCCGCATCTACGGTTACGATACCATACTGGCGTACCGCAGGTCGAAACTCCGCATCATTACGCGTTAACCAAGTGATGATTTCACTGGCGTTATCGCCCATCATTAGGCGATTACGAGCTGCATTTTGATTGGCTTCAATATAAAAGGACTGAGTATGAATCGCGCCGCGACCAGGTATTACATCGCTAATAATAAATGCGCCGTTCGAACCTGGAAATTGGACGTTATCAAGACAAGATGCACCCGCGCTACCAACTTCGCCCGTTTCAGAATCGTAGGCGACGATGGAGAAAGTATCTTGGGCGAATAAAGATTGAAAAGAAAATAACAGGAAAGTTAAGCAGAGTAAGCGCATAGTTATTATGTTAATGAATTGGATAATGCTGTTCAAAGATAGTGATTTTCGAGTGGAGTGTTGGCATTCCTACTTGCTTTGCTCACCAAAGACGTCATTGACAGACAGGAGTGTCTGTCCTCCATTTTGTATCTTAGCGACATGCAACAACTTCGCCTTTCCGTTTTTCTACCTCCTTTCTTATTTCTTCTTGCTTCCGCTATTTATAGTCTAATTGATACCGAAGGTTTCCTTTTTTTCGCCAAAACGGCGAACGACTGGATTCTAACTCATTTTGGTTGGCTGTTTTCGATCAGTACATTGACCTTTTTGGGCATTGTGATTATGGTTTACTTTTCGCCTTTGGCGAAGGTGAAAATTGGTGGTAAAGATGCCGCTCCCATTCTGAGTAAGTGGCGGTGGTTTTCAATTACGCTGTGTACGACCATCGCGATTGGGATTCTCTTTTGGGGCGGCGCAGAGCCTTTGTATCACTTCCATCAACCGCCGACGGGACTAGGTATTTCGCCCGAATCGCCCGCCGCTGCGCGCTTCGGACTGGCGACTATGTTTTTGCACTGGACATTTACGCCCTACGGGATTTATACCATGTCGGGACTTACGTTTGCCTTGGTTTATTATAATTTAAAACAGCCGTTTAGTCTGGGTTCGATGCTGTATCCATTAATTGGGGATCGGGCGCACGGCAATCTCGGAAAATTCATCGACGCGATCTCGCTCTACGCCTTAGTAGCTGGGATGGCGTCTTCGCTCGGCGCAGGTATTTTAACCATTGCTAGCGGATTAGAAACGGTGATTGGTATTCCTAAAACGGCGTTTACGTTAGGTTTGGTGGCGGCAGCGATTGTCATCACTTTTATCGTTTCGGCGGCGAGTGGGTTACAAAAAGGCATTCGGATTTTGTCCGATATCAATATTCGTTTCTTCTTTGGCTTTGGCATTTTTGTGTTCATTTTTGGCCCAACGCTATTTATTTTAGGTTTTGGGGTGGACGCGCTCGGCGAATATTTTCAACAATTTTTCCGACGGAGTTTATACACGGGCGTAGCCGATGGCGACGGCTGGGCAAATAGCTGGACGATTTTTTACTGGGCAAATTGGCTGGCTTGGACACCCGTTACTGCCTTATTTTTAGGACGACTAGCCGTAGGACGAACCGTAAAAGAATTTATCCATTTTAATCTAATCTATACTTCACTGTTTAGCATTTTTTGGATGATGATTTTTAGTGGTACATCGCTATACTTTGATAGTACGGAAGCAAATTTCCCGATGTTCAATACGCTGCAAACGGGCGGACCAGAAGCCATCATTTACGCGCTGTTTGAACGCCTCCCCTTTTCGGCTTTGATGAGTTTTTTATTTTTATTAATTGCTTTCCTATCTTACGTCACCGCCGCCGATTCTAATACTTCGGCAATGGCAAGTATTAGTTCAACGGGCATTTCCCCTGAAACGCCCGAACCGCCTTTGTTTATCAAAGTCGCATGGGGCGCATCCGTGGGTGTTATCGCTTGGGTGATGGTTGCTTTCGCAGGTATTGACGGCATTAAAATGGCTTCTAATTTAGGTGGATTTCCTGCTTTGTTTTTAATTATTGCCGTAGCGGGATCGTTAATAAAATTGATGCGGAATGCGGATAAACTTTGATCACATTTTTCAACCTGCTACTTCGCAGAATGGCAAATGGAATTTGCTAAAAACGACTTTGCAATCCGTCCTGTTTTGGATTGTCTTTCTCTACGTTTTACCACAATTAATTATTCGATTAGAAAGCAGCAGTTTAGCGATTCCGACCTTTCCAACTTATCCGATACTTGGTTGGTCATTGCTCGTAGGATTTAGTTTATTAAATATTTACTGTGGCTACACGATGAGTTGGTACGGAAAGGGAACGCCATTGCCGTTGGATTGTCCTCAGGAATTGGTTATTCAAGGGCCTTATCGCGTAGTGAGAAATCCAATGGCAGTAGCGGGAATTGGGCAAGGGGTGAGTGTGGGGATTATTTTAGGGTCGTATTTGGTGGTTATCTATGCGCTAATTGGTGCGGTTTTATGGCATATCTTGGTACGTCCGACAGAAGAAGCTGATTTATTGGCGCGTTTTGGGGCAGCGTATTTTGATTATAAAAAAGAAGTGAAGTGCTGGATTCCGCGATTTAGCTAATTTGGTATAGCAGCATTCATAAACGCAATTACGTTTTTCAAAAAGAGTCAAGTTCTTTAATTTTAAATCCCACCCACATTTCTATTGCTCTATTTTCAATTCAAAAACAAACACTCACGCTATGCAGTCCCACGCCCATCCACTTTTTTTACTTTACTTAATCGCTGCTGCGCAGGGTGTTTTTTTGCTATTGGCATTACATTATCGACAGCATTTTAAAATCGGTGATAAGTGGGCACAGTCCTTATTTTTAGGAATCTTGTCTTACCATATTCTATATTTCGGATTGATGTGGAGTGGCTTTTTAAAGCATCTCCCCGTACTGCTTTATACAGGAGGCATGGCGACCACAGCAA
>JBGCES010000523.1:0-11292 GCA_045106545.1 Saprospiraceae bacterium | reverse complement strand
TACGATTTTATTTTATTACCCGTTTCGCCGACCGTTGCGTGGGAAATTGGTAAAATGAACGATGATCCCGTCCAAATGTACCTCGCCGATATTTTTACAGTACAAGCAAACATGGCGGGTATTCCTGCCATGTCTTTACCGATGGGTGAGTCTGAAGAAGGACTACCTGTCGGCATGCAATTAATGGCAAATAAATTTGCGGAAGCGGATTTGCTGGCGTTTGGGAAAGAGATGCTGAATAGTTTGTAGTATTTAAGTTGGTAGTTTGTAGTCGCATATTGGATTTTATATATCTTTAGGCTAGAAAGCAACATTTTTCTAACGTCCAATATCTAACGTCTAACATCTTCCTACATGATTTTCCCTATCGGCGACGACCAAGTTCAGGGCGGCTATAAGCCCTATTTTGCTTACAGTTTTATTGCACTTAATGTGCTAATCTTTATCTTCCAAGCTAGTTTACCTACTGGACAATTAAACAGTTTTATTTTTGAATACGGTTCAATTCCGGTAGAAACGGTGCAAGGGCAAGATCTTTTCACCTTGTTTACCAGCATGTTTTTACACGGCGGGTGGATGCACTTGATTGGGAATATGCTTTTTTTGTGGGTGTTTGCTGATAATATTGAAGCGACAGTCGGGAGTATCTCTTTTGTCATTTTCTACTTAGTCGGTGGATTGGCGGCACACGCAGCGCATATTTATTTTAATATGGGAAGTGAAATTCCAACGGTAGGCGCAAGTGGTGCAATTGCAGCGGTAATGGGCGCGTATTTAGTGATGTTTCCGACTTCTAAAATTAAAATGTGGGCGTTCTTTTTCACCTTTCGAATTGCAGCGATTTTCTTTCTGGGATTCTGGATTTTTCAACAATTTATGTCAGGGACAGCGGCTTTAGACGTCGCAACAGAGCAAACGGCAGGCGTCGCTTGGTGGGCACATATCGGCGGATTTATCTTTGGCGTAATTGCAGGTTTTTACTACCGTAGTACAGGTAAAATGAAGCAAAAGCCAGTTTATGCGTAGATGTTGATGGGAACGCAGATTGAAAAGATTAAACGGATAGTAACGGATTTTCTAGGATAATGTAAAACTGCAAAATGTAAAAGTAAAGTGAGATTCACTTTTAGCATAGAAAGTTAAGAAAGCCTGCTCCAAAGCATTTCGGAGTTATTTTTTGAGCGATCTACTAAAACGCTATATGTTATACTTCTGTGTTTTCTGCTAATTTTTTTCGCAAGAAAAAATGCTCCGCGCTCTAAAAGAATTACGTTTACACACGTTAAAAGAGCAAAAACCTCCGCGCCTCCGCGACCTCCGCGTTTAATAATTTTACAATTATTGTCACTCACATTCCCACAGCATATCCGATAATTCATAGCGTTTTTTGGTAAACGCAAAATGCCACCACTCCGTCCGAATCGTTCTAAAACCGACCTCGATCAACACATCTTGCAATATTTTTCGATTACCCAGAATCTCCTGCGGCAAATCCATATTCGTCGTATAAGCACGGCGACCAAAGAAGTCAAAATCGGTTCCCATATCTAATTCCTTACCTTCCCTATCGACAACAGTCAAGTCCACCGCCGCGCCGCGATTGTGCATCGAACCTTTGCGCGGATCGCTGACATAGCGCGGGTCGGGCACTTTTTTCCACAGTTTCCACTGAATCGGACGCGGACGAAAACAATCGTACATTTTTAAACCTAAACCTTGCGTTTGTAATTTTTTATGTGCGCTTTGAATCGCTTTTGCTACTTCAGGACGTAAAAAACAGCGTCCACAATCGTACATTTGCTCCTCGACAAAGTTATTGCTCGTCGCGTAACGCATATCGGTAATGATACTAGGTTCGAGAAATTTAATATCGGTCCACAGCGTTGTATCGTAATCAATCTTTACCAGTTGTGATAGAGAATCTTTGAGTTGTTGAAAATCCAGTATAGATGAATCCAATGCTTTATTTAGGGATGTTAAACTGGTATCGAATAGCTTAATACTTTCTCTCTGCGACTCGATGGCAGACTGACAAGAAGAAAAAAATAACAAACTAAGTAATAAGTATTTTAGTAAGACATTCATAAATAGAGCGGTAGGTTCAAAAAAAAGGTAATGTATCGAATTGGTTCTCAATGATTTCGTTTGCTCACTACGTCCACTGTCTTCCCGACAGTGAACGTATTCATCGCTAGTAAGTCGCTAGTAAGTAAATACCTGCAACGTCGGAAAGACGTTGTAGGTCAGCACTAAATGAAATCATTTAGAACAACTGAATTACACATTATCCATTGATTTCCGAAATACTTCGGAACAAGCTATTACACATTAATTCAACTTTCACTTGGGTAAAAATAATAATTTATCATTAGGCTTTACCGACTCACAACGGTATATTTTCTACGGCTTTCTAGCGTTGTTGCTTTTCCCTGCGCTATTGATTAATTTAGGTTTAATGCCATTGATCAATGACGAGGCAATTCGCGGATTGGTGGCGTTGGAAATGGAATTATCGGGTAATTATATCACGCCGACGCTCAATGGTGAGTATTATTATAATAAACCACCGCTGTATAATTGGTTCTTGCTGATTTCCTTTTGGTTAACGGGAGAAGCGAGTGAATTTACCTTGCGCTTACCTACGCTTTTCTTTCTATTGGCTTACGCCGCAACGATATTCTATTATGTACGGCAGCACTTTTCTAATCAAATTGCCTTGATTTGTGCATTTGTTTTTCTCACTTGTGGGCGGATTTTATTTTGGGATTCGCTGCTAGGGCTGATTGATATTTGTTTTTCGTGGGTGATGTTTTTGTTATTTATGACGGTATTTCATCGTTTTCAAAAACGGCAGTTTTGGCAATTATTTTTAATAACCTACACACTGACGGCGATTGGATTTATGTTGAAAGGTTTACCAGCGATTGTCTTTCAAGCGATTACGATTTTAACGTGGTTTATTTATAAAAAAGAATGGAAGCAGTTATTTAAACCAGCGAATTTTGCGGGATTAGGTTTATTCTTTTTGATAATTGGTAGTTACTATTTAACCTATCATCAATACAATTCTTTAGAAAACGTATTCACGACTTTATTCACCGAAAGTTCCAAACGGACGGTCGTTAACTATGGCATCGGCAATACAATTTTGCATCTTTTTACCTTTCCGTTTGAAATGATTTATCACTTTCTGCCGTGGTCATTATTGATTATTTACTTTTTGAAAAAAGGCGTATTACGTTGGATTCTACAAGATGATTTCATCACTTTTTGCCTCGTTATTTTCTTAGCGAATATTATTATTTACTGGACTTCGCCCGAAGTTTATCCGCGTTATTTATTGATGTTAGTGCCATTATTATTTATCGTTTTTGTGTATTTGCATCAATTTCATCAGGCGGAGCGGACTTGGCAATATCGTGTAGTGCAGGGAAGTTTATTTTTATTAATAGGATTGGTATTAATCAGTTTTGGTGCATCATTTTTTTTAGAACGCTTGGATATAGTGGAAGGCAGATATTGGAAATCAGCGTTACTATTGATGAGTGCAATACCACTAGTTTACTTTTTTTACCAATATAAGAATGAACGCTTCGCAGCTGCTTTTGCTATTTTGTTAATTGCGCGGATCGGTTTTAATTGGTTTGTTCTGCCAGATCGGTTAGCTAATGACTGGGGAAGTTTAGTCCGTGAATCCGCGGTAAAATCAGCGAAAAGAACTTTAGGAGAGCCATTATTTATTTATGAAACGGCGCGTCCTGAAGAAATGCAGAGTTTTTATATTACTGCGGTTCGTAGAGAAATTCTACGTGCTAAAAGTGAAGATTTTAACACTACTGATTACTACATCATTGATCCATTGAAGTCAGATGGTAAACTTGAATATATCAAATACGATGAAGTGAAAGTGCGCCATCAAAAACACCGTTTGGCAGTTGCCAAATTAAAGGAATGACCACAAATAGAAAACCCCTGCATCGAGGATGCGGGGTCTTCTGTAAACATACTATGAGAAAACAAAATAGTTGAAAGACCGAAGTCTTTATATTTTAATCGCAATTAAATTGCGCTTTATTTTGATTCATTCGCTTTGCGAATATATTTTTCTAACGCCATTGTCATCGAAGGTGTTTCAGGCGCGGGCGCTTTTATATTAATTCTTAGCCCTCTTTCGATTACTGCTTTGCTAGTTGTATTACCAAAAATAGCTAAACGAGTATCATTTTGTTTGAAATCAGGAAAATTCTCATACAAAGAAGTAATTCCTAATGGACTAAAGAAAATCAAAACATCGTAAGTTACATCACTCAAATCCGACAAGTCACTACTTACGGTGCGGTACATTAACGCATCTTTCCATTCAAATCCATTCTCATCCAAAAATTTGCAAACTGCCTTTGCTCCTAGATTTGAGCAAGGTAGTAAGAATTTTTCTTTTGCCTTGTGTTTTTTCAAAGCAGTTGCTAAATCCTGAATAGTTCGCTTACCTGCAAACACTTTCCGTTTCCGATAAACGATAAATTTTTGCAAGTAATTTGCGATGGCTTCAGACAAGCAAAAATACTTGGTGTCTTGTGACATTTGAATCCGCATATCTTCGCAGATACGGAAAAAATGGTCGATAGAATTTTTACTTGTAAAAATAATAGCGGAATATTCATCGGGACGGACTCGTTGCTTGCGAAATTCTTTCACATCAACAGGTTCTACGTGAATAAACTGGCGCCAATCTATTTTCAAGTTATATTTTTTCTCCAAATCGAAATAAGGAGAACGCTCCGGTTTGGGCTGAGAAATTAAGATTGTCTTTACCTCCTTTATTTGCTCTTCTTGAGCAGTTGCGGTTGAAGCTGCCATTAATTCTATTAATTTTGATGGAACGTTCAATATACATTGTTAAACAATGACTTGGGAACGATGTAGTTTCCTTATTTGTACGATGTATATCTAGGTTAATTGGTATGTGTAGTTCTTCGCTTACTTAGTAGTCGTTTGGCACAAATAAAAAAAAATTGTACCTGTAAAACAACTCAAATAAATTTGAGTAAAATAATTACGGGTGCAATTTCAATGGTGCAAATATACAACAAAAAGTGAAATTTGTGAAATAGCAAAAATCTATTAGCAATGATGATTCCCCGTAAGGTGCGTAATAAATAAATCAATCCTAAAATTGCTGCTACACCATATATGGTATAATGGACAACATCTGCTGAAGCATAAGCTAATAGAATGTTAGCAGGAATTAGAATTAATCCACAGATAATACTAAATATAATAACAGTAAAACTGTATAAATTAGTTTCCTTCTCTATCGGATAAATCTTGCTAATTAGCCAAAGTATCAGTAATTTAAGTAGCAATATTCCACTTACCACCAAGATAGTACCAAGTATTCCTGAGTATTGTTCTGGCAATAGACTTATCCCAAAATATTTTAAAAGTAAAAAGACAAATACT
This sequence comes from Saprospiraceae bacterium, assembly GCA_045106545.1. Lineage (GTDB taxonomy): Bacteria > Bacteroidota > Bacteroidia > Chitinophagales > Saprospiraceae > JBGCES01. Next base: position 5,832 of record JBGCES010000523.1, on the reverse strand, counting down.
CCTGCATTTAGTAAGAATAAGATATAAAGAGACACATAGGGAAACGTCAGTCCAGAAATTTGCTCTCGGTAGATTTGACCCAATAAATTATCATTCAGAAATGCATGAATACTTTTGGTCAACGCAGAACGAAAGAGACTAGCTAAGACAGCAAGTAGAACCAGAATAAAGAAAATCACACCATTTAATAAACGGGTATTGACTATAGGGCTAACTGGCGTTGGTGTAGCTACTTTTTTAAAGCTAGAAATTTCTGTAGGAACTTTGATATTGTCAGCAGGCGATGTAACAATTTCGAAAGGATTGTCCGTGCTAGAAGTTATAGTGGTTTCTTCCTTAGTTGGAGGAAATTCAGTTGTATCCTTTAAAATATCTTCTGTATTATTTTCACGGGTTAGCTCAAATGGATTCGTGTCACTCTCTTCCAATTCAGTTTCATGTTGCCCCGTTGCTGGCGTTTCAATTATCCGTGGAGTGAGTTCAAAAGGATTTTGGGGCGTTTGCGCCAAGCTTTGTTTTACTGTTCCAAACAGTAAAATTATAAGCAGTATAAAATCAATTTTGAAGTAAAAAGAGTGAGTTATCATAAATCTTGCTGCAAAATTAGCGCAAAGCCATTAAAATGCGAAATTTATGAGTATAATTGATGATAAAGAGCCAGTTATTTTATCGTGCAAAACGTACTAAATTTGGCTTTTTTATGGTTTCTTTGTAAAAACGAGGTATGGGAGAACGATGTAATGTGCTCCTACTTACCTCAATATTAGCACTTTACCTTTCACCCTTCAGCTGTATTCCACAAAAATTATAACCTGTGTTGAAATTACGTTCCTTTGCCACACTTTTATTACTTATTTTAATAGGTAGTAGCTTTCAAATAAGTAATCCTACTTCTGCTGACTATAGCGACTTGACCCAAAATGCTTCGCCTGCTGAGGCAAAATGGGTAAACGATACTTATCAAGCAATGTCCCTTGATGAACGGATTGGGCAGTTGATGAATATTCGCGCACATTCTGATCTTGGCCCTGCACATGAACGTAAGGTGGAGTCATTGATTTATGATTATTATGTAGGTGGATTAACTTTTTTTCAAGGTTCGCCCGAAAAACAAGTTGAACTGACAAATCGCTATCAGAAACTTTCCAAACGTATTCCATTGATGATCGCAATGGATGCAGAATGGGGCGTAGGAATGCGATTCAAAGAAAAAACGATTAATTTCCCTTATCAATTAATGTTGGGTGCTATTCAGGATAATAGCTTGATTTACGAAATGGGCGTTGAGGTTGCGAATCAATTTAAACATCTAGGCATGCACGTCAACTACGCGCCCGTTGCTGACGTAAATAATAATGCAGGTAATCCAGTTATCAATTTTCGTTCTTTTGGCGAAGACCGTTACAATGTGGCGGTTAAATCATACATGTATGCTAAGGGGATGCAAGATAATGGCGTGATGGCTTGCGCTAAACATTTCCCTGGTCATGGTGATACAGACGTGGATTCTCACTATGATTTACCCGTTATCAGTCACGACCGAAAAAGGTTAGACAGCATTGAATTATTACCTTTTCGGGTCATGTCGCAACATGGAGTCGGTAGCATGATGGTCGCGCATCTAAGTGTGCCATCAATTGATGCTACCCCAAACAAGCCTACGACGCTCTCTACCGCAGCGGTGACAGATTTATTAAAAAATGAATTAAATTATAAAGGTTTAATTTTTACGGATGGCTTGGGCATGAAAGGCGTTACCAAACATTACAAACCAGGTATATTAGAAGCGGAGGCAATAGTAGCGGGAAATGACATTATGCTCTTGCCAGAGGATATTGGTGCAACGTTTAAAGCGATTAAAGAATATATGGCTACGGGCAAAATTACGGAAGAACGTCTAGCTGAAAGTGTGAAAAAAGTGCTACGGGCAAAATATCGCTTGAACCTACGTAAAGTAGATTATTTGCCACAGCAAAACGTGCGCAATGCAATTAATAATCCCGCAGCGAAGACCTTGAAACGTAAGTTAATTGAGAATGCGCTAACGCTAGTGCGCGACGAGGCAAAGCACTTACCAATTGAGCAATTAGATGGTTTATCCATTGCCTCACTCAGCATTGGGGCAGCTGGTCAAACCAAATTTCAAAATCGCTTGACGAGTTATAAAACGATGCCGCATTTTCAAATAAAAAAAGATGCGAGTGATAGTGAGCGGCAGCAGGTTGTGCAAAGGTTACAAGGTGCGAAGAAAGTTATTGTGAGTTTACACGATATGTCTCAGTATCCGAGCAAAAAATTTGGTATCACGGAAGAAACAAAAGATTTACTTCGCCAGCTTAATTCCAACCATGAAGTTATTTTAGTAGTATTTGGAAATCCGTATGCACTACAATACTTTGATGCATACAAGACTGTTTTGGTTGCTTATCAAGAAAATGAAGATACCGAAGATTTGGCAGCCCAAGCACTATTTGGCGCAATTGGATTAAATGGAAGATTACCCGTTTCAGTTACTAATAAAAGCCACTTGAACGCAGGTATTACAACGAGTAAAATCTATCGGTTGGGTTATGATATTCCAGAAAGCGTAGGTTTAAATAGTATGGTTTTAAGCCATATTGATACTATCGCAGCCGAAGGCATTAATGCACGTGCGATGCCTGGTTGTGTAGTTTTGGTTGCTAAAGCTGGGAAAGTTGTATTTGAAAAAGCTTATGGTCATCACACTTACGCCAAAAAACGACGTACTCAAACGAGCGATATTTTTGATCTTGCTTCCGTTACTAAAATCGCGGCAGGAACATTATCGATGATGAAGTTGCAGAGTGAAGATAAAGTGGATATCTATCAGCCCATGAGTAGCGTATTACCAAACTTGAAAGGGACGAATAAAGAAAAGTTGCTCACTCAAGATATTATGGCACATCGCGCGGGTTTGAAAAGTTGGATTCGATTTTATGAACAGACTTTATCTGGTGGTAAAAAAAATCCGCGCCCCTCTAGTCGCTTTTATCAATCAAAACCAGGGGGAGAATATGCTTTGCCTGTGACGGAAAAGCTGTATCTGCGGAGAGATATGGCAGATTCTATTTGGACGCAAATTCATACTTCTGAACTACGCTCCAATACGAATTATAAATATAGTGATCTTGGCTTCTATCTAGTTGCTGATGTAGTCAAAAACGTAGCAGGACAACCAATTAATCAATATGTGCAGGAGCAATTTTATCAACCATTGGGTTTGCAAACCGCTACCTATAATCCTTTAGAGCGGTTTTCTAAAGATCGAATTCCTCCCACGGAAGAGGACAAATATTTTCGCCGTCAACGCGTACACGGCTACGTTCACGATATGGGCGCAGCAATGCTCGGTGGGATAAGCGGTCATGCAGGCTTATTTTCCAATGCGAATGACTTGGCAATTATTATGCAAATGTTTTTAAATAAAGGTTATTATGGTGGAAAGTACTTTTTAGATGCTGGAGTGCTAGAGCGTTTTACTACTCGACATCCTGCCGATACGCGTCGGGGAATAGGATTTGATATGCAACAACTTGATCCGCAACTTAGTATTAATATGTCACCTCTGGCTTCGCAGAATACCTTTGGGCATCTTGGTTTTACAGGAACATGCGTTTGGGCAGATCCAGACCATGCTCTAGTTTATATCTTCCTTTCCAATCGCACTTATCCCAGTATGAATAATCGCAAATTTGGAAAAATGGACATTCGTCCACGCATACAGACCGTCATCTATGAAGCATTAGCGCAAGAATTAGCGCTACAATAGCTATCATAACTCCTTGATTTTTAAGGAAAAGAGAAAAAAATTGTCAATTTTTGTGAGATAACCCTATATTGTGTGCTAAAGTGATTGAAATTTAAGAGAAACTATATTATTTACTATGAGAGCATTCCTCGTTTTTCTTCTTTTCTGCGCCTTCGCACTTACCGCTCGTTGGTATTACGTTTGTAAAATCAAAAACCAGTGTGGCGAAGTGATCGAAGCACCTGCCGATGTTCGCGCAGCAACCCTTGAATTGCGCAACGGTGAAGAAGTCATTATCAGCGGACAAGATCAATTCCGTTTTGATAGCGCACAGGTCAACCCCGTCATGAATGCGAATAATCGGGAGTTTCTGGACCAAGTAGCAGCATACTTCCAACAAAATAAAGATAATAACTTGACTATAACGGGACTCTATCGCCCGAGTGAAGCGAACATATCATCTGGTATGTTTGAAAACTTAGGTGTAGCTCGGGCAAATGTAATTCGGGAAATGCTCGTCAATCGTGGTATTAACAAAGAACGGATCACACTTGATTTTAAACAGGCATCAACGGAAGCATTAGCAACACCCGTTATGTTCAGCGCATTCTTACCTGTTACGGATGAAGATACGCCTGAGGAGTACGAAAAAACTTCTTTTACTTTTGAAAACATGACTTTTTCGGAAGCTAATTTCGAATATAACTCTGCGATTTTCAAACCTGGCGAGCCGTTTCTACTTTACGCAGATTCGGTTAAAACCTATCTAGAGGTAAATACAGATAAGCTTTTTATTGTAACGGGTCATACGGATAGTATCGGTGGAGATCCTTACAATGATAATCTAGGTTTACAACGTGCCATTAGTGCAAAGGAATACTTTGAAGAAATGGGGATTGTTACACCAATTGAGACTAAATCAATGGGACGTACACTACCCAGAGAATCTAATGCTACGGAAGAAGGGCGCGCTAAGAATCGCCGAGTAAATTTCAAAATAGAAGATAAAATTTTAGAAGATGCGCAGGACGCGCAAGAGTAATTAACAATGAAGTAAGTGGAGTAGGAATTCATCATTCAAAGTTCATTTCCGAAATACTTCGGGATAAACTATTTATCATTAATTGACTATGGAATTTTTGGATCAGGCAAAAGAATTTTTTAATAACTTTTTTACCAATTTCTTTACGCTCGATAGTATTGCCATTTTGGTGACGGCGCTCATTTCTTTTTTACTAGGAATGTTGGTTAATCGGTTACGTTTAGGAAGTCGAATTAAAAAATTAAAGAATCAAATTAAGACGCAAGAGAATCAAATTACAGCATTGAATGCCAAGAATAAAAACTTGCAGGAAGAGTTGGAATTTAAGGCAGCAGATATTCAGCGTGCCAATCTGGAATTGACGCAAGCTAAAGATCGAGTTAAAATATTGGAAACAGAGAAAGGACAATTGCATGCCGATCTTTACGCAGCAAATGATGAAATCGAAAAATTGAACGGCTCTAATCAGAGTTACAGTGCAGCGGTTGAAGATTTGAATGACCAGATTTTAGGCCTGAAGACTCGAAATAATCAATTACTAGAAGAAGGAGGAGTAGATCCAGAATCCTTGGCGCTATTGGGTGGTGACGGCTCGGCAATCAATCGTTTAGATGCTTTGGAAGCGAAGTTGGATCGAATGGAGATTGAAAATTCGGACTTAAAGAATCGACTAACTGATGTTGATAATATTCAAACTTCTACAACTACCAACATCGACGACGCAACGGTACAGAGGTTATTAGCACTAGATGATAAATTATCTGGATTAGCATCAGAAAATCAGTTGTTAAAAGCTGAATTAGAAAAAGTGAAAGCATTACAAGGTCCAGAAGGTACTTTTCAAACTCAGATTGAGGATGGCGCAGATCGAGGTGGTGCACTTGGGATATTAGGCGACGCTAGTGATATTGAAACCACGCCTTCTTTGAAAATGGATAAAGAGGTATTAGGTGAAAAATTACTGGATGCAGAAGGGGCTAATATTCGTAAGGATGACCTTGCAAAAATTGAAGGAATTGGA
>JBGCES010000522.1:0-6107 GCA_045106545.1 Saprospiraceae bacterium | reverse complement strand
CATTTTGTGACGGTCTCTTTTTGCACTATACATCGTTAAAAAGCCTCGTCGTAAAAAGACTATGACTACGTTTTTTGCCTTGTCTAGCACAAAAATAGCCTCAGTCAAAAATGACGATTATTTCACGTTAACTACTTATTATGAGCGGGAAACTCTACAGAGAGTCCTTTCACTTTTTGTCCAGTAACGGCATTCAAATCAAAAACTAACCTTTCGTTTGTTTCAGGCTGAAAGGAATATAAGTAGTAACCAGAATCTAAAACGAAGAAAGGGTTTACGTTTGAAAAAGTAAAAAGATTATTTGAATTAAATGAGGAACTTACGGCAGCAGGCCAATCGTATATTTGATATTGATCTTTTGGTAAATTGTATTTAAAAGAACCAATAAACTTTGATCGTCTTTCATTTTGAATGTATCCAAAAGAGACGCTATCCTGTGAATTATAATTGATAAAAATCCGGTCGCCTATCTTTTTTTCTGTAAATACGGAGTCAGTAAGATTAAACCCTTTACCCTCCACAAAATAATCTCGGTTCCTAATCTTTCCATTTATCTTATGAATTTGCCCTCGCCCTTTATCGGCGTATTCCCATAAGGGGACAATAGAATCTCCTTCCAAATAAGCGGGGACATTCGCGGTCGTCATTATCCACAGCAAGCCCGTGCTATCGTCTTTTTCAAAATGATAAACATCATTACTTGGTAAGCCATCCGCGGTAGTGAAAATGTGAAAGCGTTCGCCATCAAATTTCGCCAATCCATTTTCAGTATAAGCCCAGATGTAGCCTCTGTCATCTTCCCTTACGCCATAGACATAATTGGTTGGCAGCCCGTCGTCAATAGTATATTGCCGATAGTGGTGGTTTTGGCAATAGAGAAATTGGCAACTCAAGCAGATTAATAATAAGGTAAGTACAGGGTAGTACATTGGTAAAGATGCTGAATAAAAAAGTGATTAAAAGTACATATTTCAATCAAAATTCTTGTTGTACCTAGTAGGAAAGGTGACTTTGATTGATTTAATGGTAAAATCAAATTATCGATGCTCTCCGTACACTTAATTTTTGAATATACCCACTTATTTGTTTTCAAGCTGGTTTTCTTACCTTTGTGCCGCATTTAAGCAATGCCACAATAAATTAACAAAAACCACATCTATAATCCGTGCGATTGCGGATGATTAATAGCAGATTGAGCGATGGATTGGAAAGCACAAATTGATGAAAATAGATTACCACGACATGTAGCGGTCATTATGGACGGCAACGGTCGCTGGGCAAAACAAAAAGGACAGCCACGTGTCTTTGGACACCGCAATGGCGTAAAGGCAGTTCGTGAAACAACCGAAGCGGCGGCAGAACTTGGCATTGAGTATATCACGCTGTACGCCTTTTCTACCGAAAATTGGGGGCGCCCTAAATTGGAAGTGCGCGCGCTGATGATGCTTTTGGTGGAAACGATTCACAGTGAGGTAGATACGCTGATGAAAAATAATATCCGCTTACAAGCGATTGGGCAAATTGATAAATTACCCGAAAAAAGCTACAAAGCATTGTTAAAAGGTATCGAAAAAACGAAAAATAATACGCGTTCTACGCTCGTTTTAGCATTGAATTATAGTGCGAAGTGGGAAATTATGAACGCGGTGAAAGATATTGCCCAGCAAGTGAAAGCGGGTAAATTACAACCCGAAGCTATCGAAGAGGCACATTTTTCCAGCGCATTAGCAACACGCGGAATGCCCGATCCAGAATTATTGATTCGGACAAGTGGTGAAGCGCGCTTGAGTAACTTTTTGTTATGGCAAGTAGCTTATTCTGAACTCTATTTTACGCCGACTTTCTGGCCTGATTTCCGCAAGGATGATTTTTATAAAGCTATTCTTGATTATCAGCAGCGAGAACGTAGATTTGGTAAAACGAGCGAACAAGTTGGCTAAGGAACTAGAACTAGTGAGCCGCTTACTTGAAGTAAGCGGCTCACTAAATTCTTGCAACGTCCGAAATGTGACCAATTTTGTGAAAACGATAATATACTTTTGAGATAAATACAACTTTTTGCCAATCGCAAGGCACTATTAAGGATATAGGATCAGGGATATTGGATAACTTAGATTAAATTTTTCGAATATCCTCAATCCATTTTCCAATATCCTTTTCAAGGCGATTGAAATTTAAATTGATACATGAAATCTATTTTAATACTTTTCTCTACACTATTTCTTTTCTCTTTTCCTTTTATCGGCTTCACGCAAACGGCAGATAGTTTGAGCATTTTGGATTATGGAGAACCCGTTGATTACGAAATCGGTGGGGTTGAAGTGGTTGGTGCGAATTTTAGTGATGACAATGCGATTATTTCGATTGCAGGCTTTAAAGTAGGAGACAAAATTCGTATTCCGGGTGGTGATATTCCTATGGCGATTAAGTCACTGTGGAAATTGCGTTTATTTACGGATGTACAAATTCTAAAAACGAAAACGATTGGTGATGTAGTGTTTTTGGAAATTCGAGTAGAAGAACGTCCGCGTCTATCCAAGCACTCCTTCGAAGGTGCGAAGAAAGCACGGCATGATGATTTGAATACGGAAGTCAATAAATTCCTACTTAAAGGAGGTATCGTTACCGAAAATGTAAAAACCAACGCTGCGGAAGCGATTCGTGGTTATTATGTAGAAAAAGGTTATTTAGATACAGAAGTAAAAGTACGCGAAGTAGCCGATTCTTCTCGCGTCAATTCCGTACGATTAGTATTTAATATTGATAGGAACGAGCGCATCAAAATTGAAGATATTACCTTTTCGGGCAACACTGAGGTGAGGGACAAGAAATTGCGTAAGTTATTGGATAACACCAAACGTAAACGCCGTCTTTTTGCTTCTTCCAAGTTGATTCGGGATGATTATGAAATGGATAAGAAAGCCATTGTTGCCTATTACAATACAATTGGATTCCGCGATGCAAAAATTTTACGTGATAGTATGTGGCGTAATGAAGATGGTGATCTATTAGTGAATATTGATGTAGAGGAAGGACAACGTTATTTCTTTCGAGACATTAGTTGGAAAGGAAATTCAATTTATGATGAGAAGACACTCCGTGAGGTATTAGGTATCGAAAAAGGCGAAGTGTATAACCAAGAATTATTGGAAACGCGCTTGCGTTTTAGTCAAGAAGGACGAGATGTGAGTACCTTATATATGGATAATGGTTACTTGTTCTTTACCGTAGATCCGATCGAAACGGCGATTATCGAAGATTCGATTGATTTACAAATCCGTATTTTTGAAGGACCACAGGCGACGATTGATAAAGTAACTATTGCAGGTAATGATCGTACGCACGAACACGTGGTTCGGCGAGAATTACGGACGCGACCAGGAGAAAAATTTAGCCGTTCTGATATTATCCGTTCCCAACGGGAGATTATCAACTTGGGCTATTTTAACCCTGAAAATCTAGGTATTAATACGCCTGTTAATCCGGAACGTGGTACAGTAGATATTGAATATACTGTGGAAGAAAAACCTTCGGATCAGTTAGAGTTATCTGCTGGTTGGGGTGGAAATCGTCGGGTAATTGGTACGCTGGGGGTTTCATTTAACAACTTCTCACTGCGGAATATTTTCAAAAAAGAAACGTGGAGTCCATTGCCACAAGGAGACGGTCAACGCCTTTCTATTCGGGCACAGACCAATGGTAGTTTCTACCAATCTTATAATTTATCGTTTACAGAGCCATGGTTAGGTGGTAAAAAACCGACCTCTTTTACGGTCGCTGGTTTTTATAACCGCTTTGCTTTTGGGGTACCGGGTACATCTTCGGCACAGAGCTTCAATATTTACCAAGGTTCGGTAAGTTTAGGAACACGGTTGAAATTTCCAGATGATAACTTTATCTCCAGTACAGCGCTCAACTTACAAACGCTGAATCTAAATAACTGGACACAAGGTTTATTCCGTACGGAAGACGGCGGCGTTGTGGCTGATGGTACTTATTATAACTTTAGTATCAAGCAAACCATCGCACGTAACTCGATTAGCGATCCAATCTTCCCGCGTTCTGGTTCACGTATTTCGTTGGATTTACAAATTACACTACCGTATTCTCTATTTAGAGATGTGCCAATTGATGCGACCCCACAAGAGCGATTCCGTTATTTGGAATACCACAAATGGCGTTTCAATGCAGAGTGGTACACCGCTATTGTCGGTAAGTTAACCTTGAAAGCTGCCGCAAAAATCGGTATTCTTGGTCGTTATTCAGAACGAGTGGGAACTTCGCCGTTTGAACGGTTTCAGTTAGGTGGTGACGGTATTAACAACCAGCAATTTGGTTTTGCAGGGGTAGATATTATTTCGTTGCGTGGTTATGAAATCGAAGATCTAGAAGCCAACCTAAATCCAACGGGAACAGGAAATATTGCGACACCGCTTTTTGATAAATTTACGCTCGAATTGCGTTATCCGTTATCACTGAATCCAAGTTCAACAATTTACTTATTGACTTTCGTAGAAGGAGGAAATAGCTGGCGTAATATCCGTGATTTCAATCCATTTGAGTTGAAACGTTCGGCAGGTTTTGGTCTGCGGGTATTCTTACCAATGTTTGGGGTACTTGGATTTGATTACGGTATCGGATTCGATAAAGCGGGCGAGCGTAGCTTGAGTAATATGGGTAACTTTAATATTATTCTTGGATTTGAACCAGAGTAGATTTCTAGCGCTTAATAGAACGCATAGAATTACAAAACTGTTCAAATAAAATAGCGCGTATCGGGATACTGATACGCGCTATTTTATTTGATTAACAACTCTACGATTAGTAATATTTTTTCACAAAATTAATTTCAAACAATTTAATTGTGGCTTTAATAAAGTTTAATGAATAACCCTAGATTGTTCAAAATGAAAGAAGTAGATTATCAAACCCCACTCTTCAACAACTTCCGAATCAACACTACCTGCCCCATATGATAATAACTATGCTCAATCATCGCATCGATATTTTTATCATTCGTACCATACTTTGAATTAGCAAACGGCAATTCTAATTCTTTCTCCGACATCGCCTCTACTAGCTTCGCAAAGCGTTCGGAATTTTCAAATAAGGAATTTTTAAGCTGTTCCCAATCAGCCGCAGATTCAATGGGCGGCAATTCAAAACTATGCTTATCGCGAATCGCTAATTTCCCACCTGCAAATACATCTGCTACGCCTGCGATGTAATAGTTGATATGAAAAGTGAGTAAAGCAATCGTATTCAAATCACTCACTTTAGTCGTGGCTTGTTGCCAGTCAGTATCAGACAATAGCTTTTTATAATTGGTATTGGCAATCCAAAAACCATTGAGCATGACTTCGCGAAAGCGGGTGGCGAGTTGCTGGGAGCGAGACATATTTTAGGGGATTTTGAGTTGGGAGATTGGTTCTTTTTATTTTGAGTTGCACACTGATTGGAACTTGTCCCGAACTCGATTCGGGAGACACGGCGCGAGCGAGGCGAGCTTCGTCCGATGTCTTCCCGACATCGAACGTATTCCTTGTCCTACTGCTCAAAAACGTGCAACGTCGGAAAGACGTTGGACGTCATCAAAACCAATCTGGCTTCAGCGTGCTACTCATCGGAAAGCGGCGGCAATCGCAGCACTCTTGTGAAGGTGCATCACAAAATGGTTCGATGACAATTTCCGACCTTACCTCCGCCTGCGTAATCGAGACGCGCACCGTATCCACCGCTGCTACTTCAAATACGCCGCGCACTTGTTCCGTCGGATTATCTAAGCTTTCCAAATTACCTGGAACGACGGCGGGCGGCGCGTCAAAAATTGTTCCTTCTTGTTGCGTTACGCTTTTTGCAACTTCGTAAAATTCAAAAGCAGATCGAGTCGTGGTATATTGATAGACATTAAAATAATGACGGCTTTCAAACTGCTGCGTATTCGCAAATGATAATGGTTTATTCGCTACGCGCTGCTGGTTCAAATAACGGCTTTCACCTGTGGCATTACCTTCTAATTCTAGCAGCTGTTCGAATTCATTTACTTGAATATAGCAAGTCTTAGGCGGCGTCAGCGGATTGCACTGAAACTCCGTAAAACTATACCA
>JBGCES010000521.1:0-4584 GCA_045106545.1 Saprospiraceae bacterium | reverse complement strand
GTTCTTATAAGTCCTTTAGTAAAATTATGAGTGAATACTTTTTAGCGCGTGGTAAAGACGTAAAATCATTTCGTTTAACGAAAAAATCATTCCTATCCATGTTTAAGGACTCTGAACTGAATCGTGTAAAATCAAATATGAAACGTAATAAGATCAAAATCAAAGAGATTGATGATGTGATCACCTTAGTCGAGAAACTAAAATAACTATTATTCTCATAAAGATTTAATTCAAAGCCAAGTTTGCCATTTTAATCGGTAAACTTGGCTTTTTGTTTTTACTTTAAATTCCTTTATATCAGTACACCGCAAACCATAATATGCGATTTTGTAGCTCTTTTCTACACTTTAGCTTCCAACTACCACGTAGATTTAATGCAGGAATAAAGCTAGAACGGAGCAGAAAGCTCTGCCTTAGCAAATCAACTGAAACTTAGTTTTTAGTGTATGAGAGACTTGGTTAAAAAAAAATCTCAGGCTATTATTAAAATTAACTAACTTCTTTTTCAGGTCAAATTTGCTTTAAATCCCCGACTCCTCTTGACTTAACAAGATATATGTTTATTTGAAAGTGATCATTGTCACCACTTTTTATTCTACTTTGCACTTGACTTTTATATATATCTTTCATACATTGACTTAACGTTAAGATAATATTTGGAGATAGAAAGAGTTTGATAGATAGAAATATTATTGGGAGAGGGAAACGGAGGGATAAACAAACTGCTATTATATGAAGCGAAATGCTTTTTTTAATTATATGCAATATGAAAAACGCGCCTCTATACATACGCTTACTGCGTATCGAAAAGATTTAGAGCAGTTTTTTGACTATTTAAAATTGCATTATCCTGATACGGAAGTTACTGATATTGACCATCTACAGATTCGTTCTTGGATAGTCCAAATGTTAGGTAATGGCATTACTCCACGCTCTACCAATCGCAAGCTCTCTGCCCTTAAATCTTACTTCAAATACTTACGGAAAAATAGTCATATGGAGCATGATCCCATGCTCAAAGTAACTGCCCCCAAAGTAGGTAAACGACTACCCGCTGTCGTAGAACAGCAGCAACTAGAACAATTATTTACACATGTACAATTTGGCGAAGATTTCAACGGTCAACGGGATCGCTTGATTCTGGATTTATTGTACAGTACGGGCATGCGGCGGTCGGAATTAGTGAATTTAACGATTGGAAATATTGACCTCCCACGACAGCAACTAAAGGTCTTAGGAAAGGGTAATAAGGAGCGATTAATTCCTTTTGGGCAATCATTACAGCAAGCAATTATCGATTATCTCAAATTGCGGGAACAAACGTTTCCTGACGCGGATAGTCGTCGTTTATTACTCAATAAAAAAGGAGAAAACGTTACGCCACAACTCGTTTATAATATTGTCAAAAAATACCTTTCCGCTGTAACGACTGCGGAAAAACGCAGCCCACACGTGTTACGTCATTCATTTGCTACTCACCTCGCCAATAACGGCGCGGATATTAATGCAATCAAAGAATTATTAGGACATGCTAATCTTGCGGCTACCCAGATATATACTCATAATTCGATTGATCAATTGAAAAAAGTATATGAACAGGCGCACCCTAAGGCAAAGAAAAATAGTGATTAAGGATGAGTAACCAGTAACCAGATTTATATCTCGTAGCTGTATAACTAGCCAACTAATCACTAATAACTTTTATACATTCACTTAAATTTTTACACATGAAAGTACACACTGAAGCAGTGCAATTTAAAGCAGATCAGAAGTTGATTGATTTTATTGAAAAACGATTAGTCAAGTTGAGTCAGTACTTCGACCGTATTATCGACGCTAAAGTCACTTTGAAATTAGAAAATACAGGAAAAGTCAAAGACAAGATCGCTGAAGTTCGCATCAAAGTACCTGGCGATGTATTAATCGCAAAAAACACCAAAAAAACCTTTGAAGCCTCCATTGATGAATCTGTCAATGCTATCAAACGCCAACTAAAAAAACACAAAGAAAAAAGAAAATTTAAGCGAGCTGCTTAGTCTTTAATTTATCAACTAAAAACATACTAACTGAATAAAATAATCCCAATCTCGTAAAAGATTAATTACGATAAAACCAAAAAAGCCTCTTGCGAATCACTCGCAAGAGGCTTTTTTAATATTTACTTTGAAAAAGTAGTTTAGGTTTGATTAATGATTAACAGCGTTTAAGACGCTCGTTGATTTGTCACAATTCGACAATTAAACAATTTCATCAATCTACAAACTATCTTAATCTCAAACTAGTACTACCTAGGTAACCTAAGTCTGAATAAATAAATACATTATAATATCCTGGAGATAGTCGTTGGTCTGGCGTAAACGATAATTTTAATCGTTGGCTTTCGTTCAAATTCGTCTCCTTAGTCGTCAAGGCATCAATAGTCACTGTTTCGGTAGCATTACTAATCGTAACGGATTGACTACTCGTCGTTTTGACGGGTGTGCCTTGGAAATTGGTCACGGCAACATACAATTTATGTAAGCCTTGTTTATCTTCTGGAACATTAATTAAATCAAAACTCACACTCACTTCCTTGGCAGCGCGCGCTTTAGAAGTCAATTTATTATTACGTTTCTCGACTTCCACGCGGAAGGCAGAGGCACGGAAACCAGCAGGAGCAAGTTTATCTAAGCGATCGCGGATGGCTTTATTTTTTGCATCTAAATCTTGTACTTGTCCACTCAATTGTGTGTTCTTCTGATTTGCGGATTCTACTTGTGAAGCCAGCGCAGCATTTTCTTCTTGTAAGCGTTGATTTTCGGTGCGTAGGTTAGAAATATCTGCCTCCAATGCCGATTTAGCATTAATTAGACCTTCTAATTGCGAACGTAAACTGGCGGAATCATCTGCTTCAGCTTGTACCGTTTTGTAACTACGACGCAAACGACGTAGTTGAGATTCACGTTCTGCGAGTCTCTTTTCTGCTTCTTCCAGATTGCCTTTTAGTTCGCCATTTTCTGATACTACAGTAGCATAAGCGGCTTGCAAGCTGTCAATATCTGTTTCAAGAGAACCTTTAAGCTGGTTCAAATCTTCAACTTCTGCTTTAAGTGCAAGGTTTTGGCTGCCAAGTTGACGGCTGCTATTCCAAAAATAGCAAGAACCTATTCCAAAAAGTAAGGCAAGGGCGATAAGAATGCCCATTAGAATGCGGGATCGGTTTTCGTTTTCTCGGTCAGTCATTGTAAGTTGGATTGTGTTTGTTCAAAAAAATGGATGTCTCTTCATATAGGATGGTACAGGAAAATGGATTGAACTCGTATTGTTATTTAGTGTTTGTGGAAAAAGGGTTTTAGGTGTTTTATTTCGGCGTTTCTAAATGAAAAACAATTATTGAGGTTTTCCAGTAATTATCCTACCCAAAAATAAGAATATCTTTTGGCGGTGCAAATTTTATGAATAGATTAATGGAAATATTTAGGAGTCAGGAATCAGGTTGCACTCGATTTGACACCTTACTCCTGATATCTGGTTCCTTCTCTCAGTCAAACCTCCGTCAAATGCCTTGTTGCTTTTTTTCAACTTCATACAAAAATTGCACTTTTGTAGCATGGAATTAAAGAATGACTTATTGTTACGCACCGCAATGGGCGAAGTAGTAGAGCGACCACCCGTTTGGTTAATGCGCCAAGCTGGACGAATCTTACCTCAATATCGCGCGTTGCGTGGTAAGTTGTCCGGTTTTAAAGAGTTAGTTGAAACGCCCAATTTGGCAGCGGAAGTTACCATTCAGCCTGTAGATGAGCTAGGTGTAGATGCGGCAATTATCTTCTCTGATATCTTAGTGATTCCAGAGGCGATGGGTTGCGTTTATGAAATGGTAGAAAAGCGGGGGCCTTTATTTCCTAAAACGATCCAAAGTGCTGCGGATGTAGCACAATTGAGAAGCGGGGCAGCGGCGGCAGCTGAATTAGAATATGTTTATGAAGCATTGCGTGTCACGAAGCGAGAGTTGAATGGTCGAGTACCTTTAATTGGCTTCGCTGGTGCACCTTGGACATTGTTAGCGTATATGGTGGAAGGTAGCGGTAGCAAGACCTTTTCTAAAGCGAAAAAATTCCTTTATACACAGCCTGAAGCAAGTCACGCTCTACTACAGAAAATTACTGATACCACCATTGCTTATCTTAAAAATAAAGTAACTGCTGGTGCTGATTTAATTCAGGTATTTGATAGCTGGGCAGGCATTTTATCACCGGCACAATATCGCACTTTTGCCTTACCTTATCTACGACAAATTTGCTCGGCGATTACCGAAGTTCCCGTGACGATGTTCTCAAAAAATGCGTGGTTTGCCTTGCCAGAAATTAGTAAATTAGAATGTAATGTAGTGGGTTTAGATTGGAATACACATCCCGAATTGGCGCGTAAATGGGTGCCTAATAAAGTATTTCAAGGTAACCTTGACCCTTGTATGCTTTACGCCAACCCGCAAGTAATTCGCGAGAATGTGACCCAAATGATTAATGATTTCGGTGGAAGTCATATCGTTAATCTTGGGCATGGTGTGTACCCAGATACTCCACTGGATAATGTTAAAGTGTT
>JBGCES010000520.1:0-1992 GCA_045106545.1 Saprospiraceae bacterium | reverse complement strand
GGTGGTGCAGGAATGGCGCCTTTGCGTTCGCACTTATTCCACTTGTTTCACACTTTGAAGACAACAGATCGTAAAGTATCTTTCTGGTACGGTGGACGTACGAAACGCGAGTTGTTTTACATTGACCAATTCCGTCAAATTGAAAAGGAATTTCCCAACTTCCGTTTCTACGTGGCATTAGATAATCCATTGCCCGAAGATAACTGGCAAGTAAAATCAGACTTGGAAGGTGATGGTGATGGTTTCCAAGGTTACATTATGAATGTAGTTCATAAAGAATACCTAGCGAATCACCCAGAGCCAGAAGAAATTGAATATTACTTCTGTGGACCACCAATGATGAACGCGTCAGTAATCAAGACGCTGGATGAATTGGGTGTTCCTGATGAAAATATTGCATTTGATGATTTTGGTGGATAATATCAATCTCAACTGCATAAAAAACGGCTTACTTTTCTACGTGAAAAGTAAGCCGTTTTTTTTATACTACAAATTAATTTTTTGAAAACTAGTGCCGAAGACTACTCCTATTTCGGGTTGGTTAATTGATTTTAACGCATATACTTAAATCGGTGGATGGGGGATTACTGTAAGAATATCAGCTAAAATATTCTCCACAATAAGTTTTCTACCTAAGTATGCCGTCTCCTTTCGTGCTTCGGGGGGAAGTTAGTGTTTCTGTGCGAGGGGAAAGGAATTACGTTTTTCAATTAATTTCACCGTACTTTTACGGAGTAGTCTTCCGAGTGATTAAGCCCTAGAGGGGAAGGGCGGGTTTGCGATACCACTCTTAACACTAATGGATTATATTCGTGGAAGTAGTTGCTTTTTAATGTATTATATTCGCTTCGGTGATACTTCATTACGACGCCATCGATAAAGTTGTTGCTGGCATTGTAATCAATTGTCGTTGACTACGGCGTGCTGCACCTTTGCTCAAAAAGCGTTGCGCTTCTGGGTCAAAATAAAGCATGCGTAGATAATCACTAAATACTTGTGCACTGCGCTCACCTGTTCGGTAAGGAACAAGCATACCACAGGATGAATCGATCAATTGTTCAGAAGTACTATTATCGTAAGTCAACACGGGGATACCCGCTTCTAAGCTTGTATTAATTAAAGGTTCATCTGGTTGCAAAGTAGGAGAAAACAATACTTGGCAGTTCGTTAAATAAGGCTGTTGATGGGTGTACCATTCTACATACTTAGTCAATTCGAATCGTTGTAATAAATGCGTTAAATGCATTTGTTGCTGATTGTTTGCTACTAGGCGGAGACGTATAGTTCTACGGTGCTTAGGCGTTACCTTTGCGATCAAATGAGCAAACGAACGTAGAGCAATCTCAAGCTCAGCAGCAAGCAAATCTTTTTTTACAATGGTGACAATAAATAATTTCATCAGCATCAGTTTTGGGTGAATGAGTAACGATAAAAATGAGTTACTCAGAACATGATTAATTAGCAAATTTCTTATTAGTGTCGTTAGAAAAGTTGCAGTGATGCAGGATTTTTCGTTTTGGCTGTCAACGATCTATGAGCTAGGTAGTGCGGAAGAATAAATTTTACACCATGGTTCTTTTAATTGATGATTTTGTCGAATAAAAGCTATTTATTCAGAAAAATCATCATCTAAAAAAACGTAAATTTATTTCTACAGCGTTCCTAACCAAAACTTCAATGGAACGAGATTATAATTTGTCTTTTTTTAATGTACGCTAATGGGAATTCAGCAAAAGGAAGGAACTCTAGTATTCTAAATAGTTGGTGTGTTGCTAGTGGAAAGATGTTTAAAATATAGTATTATTAAAGCCGCATCTTCAGTATTGAGTTTTCTCCTTTCATAGTATTTACTTCAGCAGTTCGCACGATAAATTAACAAATATTATCAAGTAATAATTTAACGATAAATTTATCATTGTTTTTTGTCAAAATCTAGTATTCAAACTAATTTCAAATCACACATATAGAAGTAAATTAAAATTGAATGCTATT
>JBGCES010000052.1:0-2239 GCA_045106545.1 Saprospiraceae bacterium | reverse complement strand
CCGCAATTCTGCGGCACAGGCTATTTGAAATTTTACATTTATACAAATGACCACAACCGAGCTTCAACCCACTGTTTCTACTCCCAAAAGAACGTTTACCGCTGCCGAGATTGAGGCGTTGAACAAGAAGTATAATGCCTTGACGATTAACGAGCGTATCGCAGCATTATACGAAGATTTCGACCGTTCAGAAATCATGCTGACCAGTTCTTTCGCTGCGACTTCTGCTTTTTTACTAAAGGTATTTTCAAAAAATAATCCGCAGCAAGAAATCTACTTCATTGATACGGGTTATCACTTTCCTGAAACTTTGGATTATAAAAAGGAATTGACCGAGCTGTACGGTCTTAACGTCGTTTCGATTGGCGCAGAACCAGCGGAACATCAGTTTACCAAAGAGGATGAAACATGGAGTAAGAATCCCGATTTTTGTTGTTATTTAAATAAAGTAAAGCCATTAGAAATCATTAAAGAACGCTTCACAGTTTGGGTGTCTGGTCTGATGGAATGGCAGAGTGATCATCGCAAAACCTTAGATATTTTTGAAGATCGCAATGGCATTTTGAAATTCTATCCATTGCTGGATGTCACTAAAGAAGAACGGGAAGAATTTATCAAAGAACACGCTCTACCCTTTCATCCACTTGTGGCAATGGGCTACGGTTCAATTGGTTGTTCTCACTGTACCGTACCTGGCGATGATCGCAGCGGACGTTGGAACAATAGTCCGAAGACGGAGTGTGGGTTGCATTTGTAGTAGTACAGCAATGCAATCGAATATCACTTTTTGTACCTTTTGCGTACTTTTGACATCATTCTTTTTTGGGTTAGCAAGGTATGTCTTTTTAACTTATCTCGCTGCCCGATATATTGACTATTTCCAACTACTCCCTTCCCTTTTCAATCAAATCTAACACAAATTCCATCACCGCATCCCGCCCCACTAGTAGATCCTCAATACTCGCCCGGACGGGATAATCGGGCATTACCCCATGACCAGTATTTTCATAATTAACCTTCATTTTTTCATAAAAAAGTGGGATGGACATCCGCATGCCACTAGTCGGTAGCTTCAGCATTTGATTGAAATCACCTACTTGAACGTAGGGATTACCGCCCGCTTCTTCGCCAATAAAAATACCCCGCTGATAGTTTTTTACTAAAGAGGTAAACATCGCGCTGGCTGAAAATGTCCAACCGCTAGTCAATACGTATAATCGCCCTTCGTAATGGATATCTGCAGGTTGTTTGAGGTCGAGTGAAAGACCGTTTTTCTTTGCGGCAAATGGTTTGGGAACGTACCTGTCTTTTGCTACTTTTTTTAATGCAAACAGCATTTGTAAACGCAAACTAAACATGCTGCCAGAGAAGAATTTCTTGCTGGGAGGTTTATTGGTTTTGCTATATACTTCTTCTAATAATTGGAATGGTTCGTCGTGCAAATAGGAGAATAATTCCGTAGCGACATCGCCCATTCCGCCACCATTCTCACGGACATCAATGATTAAATCCGTTACACCTTGTTCTTTGATTTTTGCGAAAGCTTCACGAAAATATTTGCGATAATCGATTTTGTAATCTTCTAAAGTGCTAAAGGCAAAAGTAGGTAGAATCAGCGTTGCGGTTGTACCTTCGATAGTGAAGTGATAAGATTGATCGGTGTTGTCGTTGTACCACGGACGTTTTTCGTGTTGATAGCGTTCTTGGCTGTAGGTTCGCATTTGACCGATTGATAAACCATTGATTATCAGATTTTTAAGTTTATCGTTTTCTCGAATTTGCAGTTCAAAATTCTTAGGCGTTCCTAACAAGTTAGCATAAAATTCCGAAAAATCTTGACTGACAATTTTAATGGGATACGTTTGATTATAGCCATCTTTTGTCCAATGATCCACCAATTCTTGAAAAATCACATTGCCTGATTCGCCATTAATACTAACAATTTCGGCTCCTGCCTTGATGCTTTTTTCTTCAGAGAGATTACGCAAAACGTACAGTTTTCCATCATCAGGATAAATATCAAATGGAAAATGCGGTAACTCCTCCTCTACTGCCTGACTCCACTTTTCGGGCGGAATAATTAAGGTATGTCCATTGCGAATCAGATTGTGCAAAGGCAAAGTGCGGCGGTAAAATTCAACTTGGGTGAGTGGTCGATTGATGCCTGATAATAATTCCTTAAAAAAGGTTTCATACTCAGTTGGAGTGGCGTAAGTGTATAAACCAGGATGGATTTTTT
>JBGCES010000519.1:0-2629 GCA_045106545.1 Saprospiraceae bacterium | reverse complement strand
AAAACGGGGCTTTTGATCTCGCCTAAATCTAGCGAAGAATTGATCGCAGCGATGCAGTTTTTTAATCAAAATAATTACCCTGCTTTCGCAGAAAATGCGCAGCAATATTTTATGAATCAACACGCAGCTGAAACCGTGAATCGACGCGTTTTCTCGGCGATTAACGGATTATTTCACTAACTTGAAAGAAGCGAAAACGTTTTTCATTACGGGTACACAACGGTCGGGGACGACCTTGTTGTCCGTCGCAATGGGACAGCATCCTGCCATCCAAATTGATGGCTACAGTCGTGCTTTTCGGATGATTTCGGTATTGAATAATTATGAAAAAATCCTGTCTGAGAACTTGGCTTACGCCGAAAAGGAAGTCCTGAATTGGAAACTCACGACTGATTATAAAAGGCGTCTAGCAGATTTTTTAGATTTAGAAAATTTTGCTCGTTATGGAAGTTATCGGGAGTTGATTCATACGTCGATTGAGCAATTTTTGCAACGCGAACAAAAGGAAATTTGGGGCGACAAATCGCCTAATTTGCACTACTATATTCGCGATATTATCGCCTTGTTTCCAACCACTAAAATTGTACACATCGTACGTGACGGCAGAGCGACGGCGCAGAGTCATGCCGTGCGTTCTCATACACATGTTTTGTTGGCAGCACAGGAGTGGGTGAGGGGAAATAGCACGGCTTTGGTGAATCAGCAATTATTAGGTAAGGGGCAGTATTTAATAATCAAATACGAAGATTTGCTGCGTCAGCCAGAGACAACTCTTCGGCAGGTTTGTGATTTTTTGGAGCTTTCGTTTAGTAAAGAAATGCTTTCGTTATCACAAAAAGGGCAAGCAGATAACTACGTTAAAGATCACTTTGATACGGCTAAGATTGATGCTTTCAAAAATGATATTCCCGCTAAAACGTTGCGAAAAATAGAGCAAATTCAAGCGCCTTTGCTTAATAAATTGGGCTATTCTTTGCAGTTCGCAGATGCTTTACAAAAGGCAAAACCGCTTTCGTTAAGCCGATGGATGTGGTTGCGATTATGCGATGCGATACGGGCGTTATTTCGTAGCAAAAGAGTAGGAATGGTCAATCGGCAAAACGTGGAAGTGCGGATTTCGTGGCGGAATCGCTTGTCAAAATTTGCGCTGCATTTGGCGCATGATTATTTGCCGAAACGGGTGTACGAACGAATTCATGAACGGGCATTTAACCGGGAGCGGCGTTATTCAAAGGACTGAAGTCCTTTGTTGGGGAGTTTTTACAAGGGTTTCGAACCCTGTACGGAAAGCAAATATAATAGCGGTAACAATCAGACCATCTGACTATCAAACAATCATTTAAACTAGCTAAACGATATTTTCATACGCTGCGGCATCTGCGGGGGGTGCAAATTCGCCATCAGCTATTTTATAAAATCAGATCGAAATTAGGTTGGCGACCGCGTCCCAAACGGGTTGTTATTCAATTGAGTGAAATTGAAAATTTACCCCAACTAAAATTGGCAAATTCGATTCCTGCTGCCACAAGTTACTCGTCCAATCATCATTTCCAATTTTTAAATCTAACGCATCAGTTTGATAAATCTATCGACTGGAATTTTGCAGGTTACGGTAAACTTTGGACGTACAATCTCAATTATTTTGAGTTTTTAAATCAGCGAGATTTTACTGCGGATGCAGGTATTCAATTATTACTGGATTATCAGCGACAAGAAGCGCAGTTAAAGGATGGATTAGAGCCGTTTCCAATTGCTTTGCGCACCATCTTTTCGATAAAATTCTTGATTCAATATCAGATTCGCCATACAATGATTAATCAAATGTTACTGCGGCATTTGAAGTTATTGCAGCAACAGTTAGAATATCACTTATTAGGCAATCATTTGCTCGAAAACACTTTTGCGCTTTTATTTGGCGCGTATTATTTTAAAAATAAAAACCTTTTAAATCAAGCGCAACAATTACTAAAGACCGAACTGAAAGAACAGATTTTAACGGACGGTGGTCATTTTGAACGTAGCCCGATGTATCATCAGTTGATGTTATTTCGCTTATTGGATGCTATCAATTTGATAACTAATAATCCAAACGTTTTCCCTGCCCTTAATTTGACTTTTTTTAAAGAAACGGCTGGTAAAATGCTGGCTTGGTTGCGAAATATGCAATTCAAAAATGGTCAACTGGCGCGGTTGAAAGATAGCGCACCACAGATTGATCCAACCGCTACGCAGCTGTTAAATTACGCCCAAAATTTAGGTATAGAACCCGCTGACTTACCCTTAAATGCTTCGGGTTATCGTATGCGAAGATCCGCTACTTATGAAATTCTCGTAGATATGGGTAGCGTGATTGCCGATTATATTCCAGGTCATGCGCATGCGGATATTTTTAACTTCGTTTTACACCACCGTCAACAACCGTTATTAGTCGATACAGGCATTTCTACATAAGAAAAAAATGCACAACGGCAACACGAACGTTCCACGGCTGCGCATAATACGGTGCAAATAGGGGAGTGGAATCAGTCTGATGTTTGGGGTGGATTTCGAGTAGGGAAAAGAGCGCAGATTTCTAATTTGCAAGAAGATAAAAATGGTATAAAAGCAACGCATGACGGCTATACCAATT
>JBGCES010000518.1:0-4638 GCA_045106545.1 Saprospiraceae bacterium | reverse complement strand
ACACTTTTGACGATAGTAATTTTTTCGATAGGCAAGGCAAAAAATCTTTGCATAGTCCTTCTACGGAAATATTTTTTAACGCAGTATATCGGAAAAATTACCCGTCATAAAGTGACGATTATATTGATTGAAGTACTTACCATTTCGGACTCCCTTCGTTTATAATCAATACTAACAATATTTTAAATTTAGCAACGGTCAAACAGAGCTTTCTATTTTTAATTGAAAATTCAAAAAGAGAAGTTCTTTTTTGATCAATACTTAGCAACGCCGAAATCTTAAGGATTAAATTAATTATTTCGGCAATACTTATCAATCATATGAGATTTTTTTTGGTTTTATTTTTTGGTCTTTTTGCGATGGTTTCTAATGCGCAGGAAAAGCAAATTATCGATAAAGTTATCGGGGTAGTAGGTGATGAATTGGTTTTATTATCTGATGTAGAGGAACAACATGCGTTGATGGCTGCACAAAATCCGATTATGCCTGAGGACTCGCGTTGTCGTATTCTTGATAATTTGCTATCGCAAAATTTACTTGTCAATCAGGCGAAACTAGATAGTATCGTTGTATCGGATGAAGAGGTGGAGGATCAATTAAATGCTCGGATTGACCGAATTTTAACGTTGATGGGTAATGATATGAATCAATTTGAAGATTATTATGGACAGACGGTAAACGAAGTGAAAGATCAATTTCGGACAGATTTGAACAACCAGTTATTATCGGAAAGAATGCGAGGAGAGATTATGATTGGAGTGACCGTTACTCCCAAGGAGGTCAAAAATTTCTTCGCTGAGATTCCACAGGACAGTTTGCCATACTTTAATTCGGAAGTAGAAATTGGTGAGATTGTCATTTTTCCAGAAATTAATAGTGAAGAACGACAAAAGTCGATCGACCAATTGACAGATATTAAACAGCAAATTGAAGCTGGGGGAGATTTCGCAGAGCTGGCAGGAAAATATTCGGACGATCCTGGCTCAGGACGTGCTGGTGGAGAATTAGGCTGGACAAAACGCGGACAATTTGTACCTGAATTTGAAGCAGCAGCTTACAATTTAGATATCAACGAAATGTCTGAATTAGTTGAATCAGATTTCGGATTCCACTTAATTGAACTGTTGGATCGACGTGGAAACTCTATCAAAACGCGTCACATCTTAATTCGCCCTGAAATTACAGATGCTGATTTAGAATTGACCAAACAGAAATTGGATTCCGTGCGCAATCTAATTGTCAATGATTCACTTAATTTTTCGATTGCCGTAAAAAGGTACTCTTCCGATAAATCACAAAGTTATAATAACGATGGGCGTCTGAGAAATCCCGCTACAGGCAATACATTCTTTGAAATTGGTGATCTGGAACCAGATGTTTACTTTACTATCGATACTATGAAGATAGGGAGTCTATCCGCTCCTTTTGACTATACTACTCCGCAGGGCGATGATGCATTTCGGATTATTCAATTACAATCGCGTAGTGATCCACATCAAGCAAATTTGGCTCAGGATTATTCTAAAATTCAACAAGCGGCAATTGAATCCAAGAAAGCAGAATTTGTGAGTGATTGGGTGACGCGAACAGTCGATGGCACGTATATTAACGTAGATGCGATGTACAAAGGCTGTCCGAATCTAGATCGATGGTTGAAGGAAGATATTAGACCGTAGAAAAATTTATCATTTTCAATTAGTAGCCATCAAAAAAGGCGTTCACTCAGTTAGAATGAACGCCTTTTTTGCTACGTAATCGTTTCTTATTACGGTTTAGGTTCTATGTCAATTATGTCAAAGCAGCTTCTGCTTCTTCTAAGGAAACGGTTGAATCTACATCTGCGTTTTCTTCTTCTAATTCATCTTTTTCGACCCGCAAATTATCAATAATGAAAACCTGACGCGCAGGCGTATTACTTCCCATGTAGTAAGATAAAATCTTCTCGATGTCCGTATCTTCTCCTAAAATAACGGGCTCTAAACGAATATCCTCACCAATAAAATCCTTGAATTCATTAGGCGAAATTTCACCTAAACCTTTAAAGCGCGTAATCTCCGCTTTACCTCGTAATTTTCTAATCGCTGCTTGTTTTTCTGCTTCGCTATAGCAGTAGAAAGTCTTCTTTTTATCGCGTACGCGGAAGAGTGGCGTTTCTAAAATATAAAGGTGTCCATTCAGTACCAACTCAGGATAATATTGTAAGAAGAAAGTAAGTAGCAATAAGCGAATGTGCATGCCATCTACATCGGCATCGGTAGCGATGACGACGCGATTAAAACGCAAATCATCTAAGCCATCTTCGATGTTGAGGGCGTGTTGTAATAAGTGCAACTCTTCATTTTGGTAAATTTCCTTTCGGGTTTTACCAAAACAGTTTTTAGGTTTTCCACGCAGACTGAATACCGCTTGCGTTTGTACATTTCGTGCCTTAGTAATCGAACCACTCGCTGAATCTCCTTCTGTGATAAAAACGGTGGTTGCTTTACGATTTTCTTCGGTTACTTTTTTACTATTATCACTAAAGTGCAAACGGCAGTCGCGTAATTTCTTATTATGAACCGCAGCCTTGCGATTTTTCGCATTAGCGGTCTTTTTGATAGACGCTATTTCTTTGCGTTCGCGCTCCGATTGCTTGATACGCTTTTCAATCGCCTTAGCTACTTCTTCGTTGCGGTGGAGGAAATTATCCAAATCGCGTTTGATGAAGTCGTTGACAAAAGAACGTACCGTTGGACCTTTAGGCCCGACATCAATAGAGCCTAATTTAGTCTTGGTTTGCGACTCAAAAACGGGTTCTTCTACGCGCACACTAACCGCTGCTACGATTGAACCACGAATGTCTTTCGCATCGTAGTTTTTATTATAAAATTCGCGAACGGTTTTTACGATGGCTTCACGAAAAGCATTTAGGTGCGTTCCACCTTGAGTCGTATTTTGCCCATTGACGAAAGAAAAATATTGCTCGCCATATTGGTTCCCGTGTGTCATAGCGATTTCAATATCGTCGCCTTGCATGTGGATAATCGGGTAGCGGAGATTTTCCTCGTTGTACTTTCGTTGAAGCAAATCTAGCAGACCGTTTTTGGAATAGAGTGTTTTGTCATTGAAACGAATACGTAAACCTGCATTTAGATAAGCGTAGTTCCATAACTGCGTTTCGATGTACTCGTGGCGGAAGCGATATTTTTTAAAAATCGTCTCATCTGCGTCGAAGATGACACGTGTACCGTTGGGTTCATCCGTTTTTTGTAAACGATGATCTTTGGTCAATTCTCCGCGTGTAAATTCTGCAACTTTCTTCTTGCCTTCACGAATCGCTTCGACACGGAAATAGGTAGAAAGCGCATTTACCGCCTTGGTACCGACACCGTTTAGACCGACAGATTTTTTAAATGCTTTAGAATCATATTTACCACCCGTATTGATTTTAGAAACACAATCCACTACTTTTCCCAATGGGATACCGCGTCCATAATCGCGAATTTCTACGCGACGATCATCTACTATCACGTCGATGTGTTTACCAAAACCCATCACGTATTCGTCAATACAGTTATCGAATACTTCTTTTAATAAAATATAGATTCCATCGTCGGGTGCAGAACCATCGCCAAGCTTACCGATGTACATACCAGGACGCATGCGGATGTGTTCTTTCCAATCAAGGGATCTAATATTATCTTCGTTATATTTTGCCATATATATTATAATGATAAATGAGTAAGGAGAAATAATGAATCAAGCAAACAGCACTATATCATATTTGAGACCGATCATTTCTACCAATATCTCTAGTATTTTTCATAATTTATTAATCAAAAGAACTTTGATTTTGTTACAAAAAAAATCGTCAGTTATCTTTTTGATAACTCACGAAATTACGATTTTTTAAACGAAAGAAAAAGCTGTTGCCTTTTGTTATGATTGATAATCCACTTTACCGCCATCCTTCTATGCAACTATTGCGACGTGCAATTGCGCGCGAACAGCGGATGCAACTGATCGCTGCCATGGTGTTAACGCTTGGTGGATGGGTAACGGTATATTTTGCCTTTACCAAAAGTCAGCTGTTTGCCGCTTTAGGAATTATAGCCACTTTAATTGGCATTCGTTTATCTTTTCGTTATGCCCAGCGGCAGAGTGTAGAAGAAAGTTATTTAGTACGCCTATTATTTCATCAACCTGATAAAATTGTTTGGGTTTATGGTTTGGTGACGCAGCATCAGCCATTTGGATTTAATACAACTAAAAGTGGCGTATTGTACTTTTACTTGGTAAATGGAGATAATATTTCCGTTAGTTTAACTGCTCAAAAATTAAAACAGGTGTCGTTCTTTCTGAATCGACTACTGCCAAAAGCGGTATTCGGATATACGAAAGAACGGGCACAGCAGTACGAGCATGATCCGAAGTCATTGTTGCGCTAGTTGGAGGACAGGCATTCTTGCCTGTTGAATAACGTGCGTGATTTGACAGACAGGAATGTCTGTCCTCCATTAAGCCCAAAGTTTTAAATAACGTTCCTTTTTCAAATGCTTTACTTCATCCACTAAATCGGCGTTGACGGTTGGACGATGGAAAGGAATGGTAGTCGCATCACGATCGTCCCAGATTTCGATATTTAATTCTTTGGCAAAT
>JBGCES010000517.1:0-2578 GCA_045106545.1 Saprospiraceae bacterium | reverse complement strand
TTATAATAAATAAAGGCAACACATTGCAAATACCAATCTAAGTTACCCGGATAAACATAACTTTCTGACACTGCCGTACAACTATCTGCCGTTGTGATTTCATAGCGAACTAAATATTCACCGCCTTCAGCATAAGTATGTTCTGGATTAAAAGCACTGCTTGTATTACCATCACCGAAATCCCAGTGCACAGCTATAATATCTGGCGTCCAACTTTCATCAGTAAAGGATATTGTTAATCGATCCCCTCCTTGGTAATCAGGAATAAAACCTGCATAGCAATCAATGGGATCACCACAAGCAGGAAATGCTAATTCCGTCACGCCTTCTGTAATAACTTCGACCTCTAAAGCGACCGTTTCGCCTGTACATGGATCAATGTAGATGACATCAACCCTAACCGAAGAAGTGATTTCAGTATCAACAAAGAAGGTAAGGCTGAAGTAGCCCGTGTCGTCTAGTTGTGTCAGCGTATCTAAGGTAAATTCATCTGAACGAAAAATAACGTCACGGTAGGAATCGGGTAGGTCAGGATGAAATTCGATAATTTGTCCTTGTATCGTATGCTCATAGGAAGCAAATAATGTAGTACTATAAAATAGCACACTAAAAAAAAGGGTAAACAACGTTTTCATAGAAAACTGATTTTAGTTTCATCCGCTCGGAGCAATTTGGATGGAATGATTGGAAAATGTTATGGGAGCGAGTGTTTTTTAACGAGTAACTCATTAACGAGTAACGAGTAACAGGACGTCATTCAATTTTGATAGACGAAGCAGTTGTGTAAAGGGTTGGGTGATAAAAGTAAAATAAATTTTTTAAAAATTTGCTCGAATTATCTAAGTCAGTTCTTTGTATTTTTAACGTTTTAAAATAGCCGTTGAAAAAATTTTATAAAAAACTTGCAAAAATAGACCGATTGGTCTATTTTTGCCTTAACGTTATTCCGAATTATATTGTCGTCAGGGGATAATTGCCATTTTTAATGGCGGTTATGCCCTGACTTTTTATTCATCCCTTTTATGACGAAAAAATAAGCATAACGATGAAATTTAGTATTGACGATATTTTCTATAATTTTTCAAATCTCCGAAATTCTTCGGAGCAGGCTATACAAAATATCCTCATTTCGAAATTGTAACGCTTATTTTTATCGAATCTATAACCTATTTGACTTATGCAAACTTACCCAGCTACACCAGTAGATAATCCACAAACTAAAGCGGAAATATTAGCCGAACTCAATAAAGCATTTGATGCTTTAGCAGAAACTACGATTACTATGGATCAAACGGCGTATGATACTATACCACATGGAGACAAGTGGTCAGCAGCTGGACATCACGAGCATATTATGCTCTCGAATGCAGCCTCGGCAACGGCTTTGAAACAACCTGCTGCATTTTTCGCTCGATTTGGAGCATTAGACCGCGCTCCTTTAAATTATCAGGATTTAAAATCGACCTACCAAGAAAAATCTAAGCGCGTCGTTTTAAAACCTTCTTCTAAATACGCGCCTACAGCCAATGCACCTAAATCACGCGAAGAGTTGTTAACGAGTTGGAAAATGGTGCAAACGAAGTTGAATGAACGCTTGAACAAATGGAGTGACGAAGAGTTAGAAAAAGCGGTACTTCCCCACCCTGCGGTCGGTCTGATGACGATGAAAGAAATGATGCTATTTACCATTTATCATACTTGGCATCACATTGACGGAATGGAGAAAGCAGCTAAAGGAGAATTCTTTTTACGCTCTTAAACAATTGACTATCAATTTTTTATATTCAACATACAATTTAGACGTTATGGTATGTATAACGTCTCTACCATAGACCATGAAAAAATCCGATAAAACACGTCAGTTTATTATTGATAAAGCCGCCGATTTATTTAACACCCAAGGCTTTAGCGGTACTTCTATGTCTGATATTATGGAAGCCACTGGATTGAGCAAAGGCGCAATTTATGGCAATTTTAAACGGGAGAGTGGCGATAAAAAAGGCGTAAAAGAAGAAATTGCTATTGCCGCTTTTGAGCATGCGATTGGTAAAGTTTTGAATGCAGTTGGTCGCCGTACGCGTATCATTGAAAATACCATTGATAAACTCAAAGCGGTTGTTTATTATTATAAAGAACGCATCCTTAATCCGCCCGTAGAAGGCGGTTGTCCGATCCAAAATACGGCTATCGAAATGGATGATAACCATATTGAATTGCGGCGGCACGTCGTCGCCTCGATGGATCGCTGGCAGGAACGATTGATTTATACCTTACAGAAAGGAAAAAAACGCGGCGAAGTACGTGTAGATTTGGATGAAAAGGAATTTGCGATCAACTTTATTGCTACCCTAGAAGGTGGTATTATGCTAACACAATTATATAAAGATAATAGTTATTTTAATCCCGTTTCGCGGCAACTGCTGCGCATGATTGAGGATTGTAAAGCATAGCTCTTTAGCATGTAAGGATCGGATACCTTTGAGGTATCCAATCCTTTAACCTTACAAACCAATCGGTCTAAAATTAAAAACTACACTATGCCGACGGCTATTCAGAATATAGAAATACTTCAATCTGA
>JBGCES010000516.1:0-5231 GCA_045106545.1 Saprospiraceae bacterium | reverse complement strand
AGTTTCCAGATTTTGAGTAAATCGCTGCGCAACCGCTGGTTCTATCGCCTCTGGGCTATTCAAGGTACGCGTTAAAAATTGAATATTAAGCCGTAGCGGCGTAAGGGAGTTATTAATCTCGTGTGCGATTTGCTGCGCCATCGTTTTCCACGCGCCTTCCCGTTCGTTTTTCGCTAGTTCCTCTGTAGTTTGCTCAACCACATCCACCATATTGTTATATTCCCCAATCAATAAACCAATTACATCCTGCCCCGCCCATTCTAGTTTTTCGTTTTGTTGCCCTGGTTTAAAATTGCTCAAGCGGCTTGCTAACAAACTTAATGGCTGCGTCAATAAATGAAGTAGAAGCAAAGCCGTCAACCACACGATCAAAAGTAATAATACATAGACATTTAACAAATTACTCATGATCACTGGAATATCCTGCGCTGTCCCGATCGCTCGCTCAAAGGAACTCACTCGAATAAAACCTAGTAACTCATCATTTTGACGAATACCTAAAACGGATTGTAAACCATTTCCTGATGGTTTTGAAAAGTACAAGGTCACAACGGAAAAAGGATTCGCTTGAATTTGTGCTCGCTCGTTAGGCGTAATCAATTTAGGAGCAGGACTATTCGTAGCAGTTGCAATGGAACTAATGACTAGCTTGCCCGTCCGATCGTACAAATCGATGTCGCAAAGTTGCCGATTAGCTAGTTGTGCGAGTGCCGCAACTGAAAAATCAGCTAATTCCCAATCAAATAACCGTTGATATTCAACGACTGCTTTGCGTACAGTTTCTGCGTTATTTAATTGCCTTTCATCCGCGATCGTTTGATTATTTTGCCGTAAAAAGATAAAAGTTGCTGTTGCGATTACGAAGAATAGTAATAGAGTCAGGCTAAAAATTGTCGCTTGAATGCGCAGTTGGATAGACTGCTCTTGCCAAATTTTTAATAATGGCTTTCTACGAAAGAACAAGGCTGGCAACTCAAATAATAAACTAGCAATGATAAAAAGGCTAAAAAAGAATGCTGCGTTAGAAAACCAGACTTGTACCTCCGAAATCGGTTCGCCAATTAGTACGTATCTATTTTCTGAATGATGATATACTCGAATATCAAAATCGTTCCACGCTATCTTCTCCGTGTTACCAACTTTCGGTAACGGAATAGTTAACGCACGTTCATCGAAATCATGCGAGTTGGCAAGTACAATTTCTCCATCATCCACAACGGCAAAGTAATAATTACTAAGTTGAGTTAAATTTTTATACGGTAGATGTTTCGTATAAACGCTGCGCAGGAAATCTTTTTTTAACTGAAAAGCTAACTGTCGATTATTCGGTAGGTAAATTTGATAAACAGGAGTGGATTGGTCGGTATAGGTTAAAATAGGAGTGTAAAGCACCTGACTAGAATCCACAAGTTCGTTTTGCAACGAAAGTTGATAATTTGAAGCCAAATAGGTGTTGTTTAACCATGCTTTTTCCCAAAGGGCAACTGAGGCTTGAGGCGTACTTTGCTGCGCAGTGATTATTTGTTGTAAGTGAAACTCTGCAATTGTATCTCGCTCTTCTGCTAGTTGGCGTGCATATTCAATATGTCGCCCAGCATTTGCTTCCTCGTGCATCCAAAAAACCAATGATGCATTGAGTCCTGCTCCTACCAAGATCAATAAGGCAATCTTTTGTAACGGATTAACGGTGCAGTTTTTTAATAAAATCCCCAGTCCAAACAAGACGGTAAGTACTGGAATAAAAACCCAAATTGGTGATTTAATTAAAAGTAAAGACAATACAAATAGGGCACTCAGTGAAGCTCCACCAAGTATCAAAGACTGTAGTTTTGTGAGTCGCCACGTATTAATAGATAAATTGCGGAGTAGTGCGTATTGAATAAAGAAGATCGCTAGTAAGAGAAGTGTATCAAATACCGAAATATCAAAAACGTGGTAAACATTGTAGTCTGCGAACCGAAAAAGGAAGAATTCAAGACTGGTAAGTATAAAAACGACTACACCGACCAAAAGGAACAGCGGTACAATAGATTTTAGATGTGCGTTTCTCATGTAAAAGTGCTTGCCTCTTTATCTCAAGAATATAGTAATATCTAGAAAACAAAAATTACGCCAGCAGCAAATAGTGTTTGAATAAATGAAAAGTATTAAAATTATCTCCTGACCGAAGGGAAGAATTAATTATTTCGGCAATACTAAAATGTGTTTGCAGATAGGATATTAATTAAAAATATGAAGTTACTAAAACCAACTATTAACCCCAGCACTAGCAAATAAAAACATATTTTTTCTTGGACATATCTTAAAAAACGCTACTCTTTAATCCCTGCAATAGTTTGTATAAATTCAGGACAAGTCGGCTCCCCCGCAAAGAAAGACCGATCCACGCCCTGCGTCTTTGCCCAACGATGAATCCAAGAAATACCGCCCCGCGTCACATAGGTATTATCGGATTGATAAACTGAATCGGTTAACGCCTCCGTCAGCGAAATAAACTCGTAGCCCCGTTTACGATACATCGCTAATAACTCATCCAAATAATCTCCATTCAAAGCATTAGCGTGCAGCAACAACGTATGCATAATTGGTCTGCCGAATAACTGCTCGGACTGCTGCTCATAGTAAGCCGTCATGTCTTCCATATATTCTACGTAAGCGTTGCCGATGGAATCCATTTGCGCTTTATTATTAGCGCGTTGCGCGAGGTAATAGGCGCGCGCGATTAGCCATTCCGAATTATCAATCGTGACGGGCGCGACAGTATAGCCGTGTTCCGTAAGAAAATTGGCTAATTCCGCTTCCTTCTCGGCAGTGTCGCCCATATGCAGAAAAGGATGGCGGAAGTAGCGCATTTGCTGTTGATGCTTGGCTTGCAAGGCTTTGGTATGTCGCTCGCCTTTGGTCAGGTCGGCAGTATATTCCGCAAAGGTCAATTTGTTATAATCGGGATGACTGTAAGTATGATTTCCTAATTCCATTCCTGCTTTCAGCCAGTCTTCTAGTACTGCAAATCGCTTTTTATTCAGTTTATTTTTTTGATATAATTTGCCTTCGTTTACGAAACCAATCGCTGGTGCTTGGAACGCCTTTAAAGTCGTCAGTAAGTTATCGGTGACTGCTTGATAATCGTTGAGGCTAATGCCAGGCAGGTCGTCAATGGTGATGGCTAGTTGGCGGGTGGGTGTTTCTTTTGGGATGGGTTTATCTGCTGCGGTTGAGTTGGGTTGGTTGGTGGTGCAGGCGGCTAATAAAAGCAATAGAATGGCGAGGAAGATAGTGGGTTTGGTTGGCATGTTTTTGTTTTTGAAAATTCGTTCTGACAAAGGTAGCGTAAGTTTATATCTAGCCAAAATGCGACTTTTTTACGGGTTTTGGCTGATTATAGAATTTTATAATTAGCCAGAAGGGAGTTTTTTGTTGCTTTGAAGGGGAGAGAGAATAAATTGGTAGTTGTGAATTTGAAGAAATAATATTAATAAATTACTAGCCCATTTCTTCCTAACATGGCACGAATTGAAAATATCACGTTAGCAAATGGGACAAACGTACTGCCAGCTGGCGTATATGATATTAATGGTAAATTTGTTATATTTGAAAATCCAGTTTCAACTCCAATTTTATGCATCTAACTAATAGATTCTTACTTACATAACGGTATAAATTATGAGTAAAAAGAAAAACACTAAAACATTTCAAGAGCTCCTTAAAGAAGCTGAAACGATTAGAGATTTCCTTGATTTAGCTAATAACAAATTGAAAATATCTCCAAAAGCAAAAGCTGCCGTAAAAGAAGTTGTTGCTAAATCAAAAAAGGAAGGTACTTATCCTCATTACAATAAAGGGGCATGAAATATCTTCCTCTACATAGTTTTGCTTGTTTATTACCGTTGCTAAATAACAATTTATTTTCAAATAATCAAAGATAGACCTGAAATTGCTTCTACACCACTTACGAGTACATTAATTTTAGATGGACAATTCAAAAAACTGTTTCCTATGAAACGATAAGTCGCTTTAAGTACTTCATTTTACACCGATCTAGCAACTTATAATTGCATAATGCGCTTAATCTACTACAAAAAATATAGATAAAGCAACTTATATGGAAAACGTCATCATCGGCAGAGAAAAACAAAAACTTCGCAAACGCCAAAGCGTTTTTCGCTACCATACCAAGACAAAAAAGCATTTATTTACTACATTGATTACCACTTTCGGCGTAGTGAATAATGCGGCGCGGTTAAATTATGTAGATCAAGTAATAACGATGGATGCTTTATTCGAGAAGGATTAAAATCCCAAATCCTTCACCATCAGCTGCAACCTGACTTCCCCCTTCCACTTATTCTCCTCCACCGTATAACAAATCGAAAAATCCTCTTTCGTCGTCACATTTAGAAAATCATCGCCGCGACCAAAGGCGATGCCATTTATAATTCGGTCACCTTGCTTCACCACCAAACGCAAATGATTACCCGTCAAAATGCGCGAATAACCCGCATCGCGTACTTGCCGACTCACAAAAACGGGATTGCGATTGGCGGGACCGAAGGGCGCGAACTGTTTGAGTAGCTTCATAAAATTTTCATCAATCAATTGAAATGGCAGTTCAGCATTGACGAAGATTTCGGGTTCGAGTTGCTCGGCGTGGATATGGGTACTCACGTAGCCTTCAAAGCGATCTTGGAAAGCGGTAATATCAGTTGGGTGCAAGGTCAGCCCCGCCGCGTGGGCGTGTCCGCCGAAGTTGACCAGCAAGTTATCGCAACTCGCGATGGCTTGGTGAATGTTAAACCCCTTCACTGTCCGCGCCGAACCGACTGCCATGCCGTTACTTTCGGTCAGAATAATGGTCGGTTTATGAAAGCGTTCCGTGATGCGCGCCGCCACGATGCCGACCAGCCCTTTATGCCAGTGTGGTTGGTACAAAACGATACTGTCGCGTTCTTCCCACATGGGGTCATTTTCGATAATTTCGGTGGCTTCGGCGACGATGCGTTTATCAAATTCCTTGCGTAATTTATTGCGTTCAGCGAGGACAGCTGCTTGTTTGGTGGCTTCATCGTAAGTCGTCGCAATCAGCAAATTAACCGCTCGATCTGCGTCCGCCAAGCGTCCCGCCGCATTGATTAATGGACCAAAACCAAAGACGAGATCGGAGACGGTCAGCGGCGTTTCTTTTTTACTAATTTTTAATAAGGCTTGTAGTCCAGGGCGTTCATTTTTATCCA
>JBGCES010000515.1:0-5672 GCA_045106545.1 Saprospiraceae bacterium | reverse complement strand
CGATTGCGCCCCCAACGATCCCAATGACCGTACCGCCATTGGCGATACTTGTGACGACGGAAACGATGATACGATGAACGATACAATTGACGATGATTGTAACTGTATCGGAGCACCGGCTGGTGGTGGAAATAGTGATTCCGAAATTGCTCTCTCCTGCCCTGCCGACCTCGTCGTGGAAGCCTTTTTAGGTGAAGATCAGGCACTGGTAAGCTGGGATTTACCCCTTGCTACGACCACTTGTACCACGGGCGGTTGTGCGATTGATTCACTGGATGGTTTTGATTTTATGGGTGTTTATAATGGCAATTTATATTACGTTTCTGAACAACCTGAGTATTGGTTAATTGCGCGCGAAAATTGCCAAAATAATGGCGGTGATTTAGTCGTCATCGATGACGCAGTAGAGAATCGTTTTATTACCGATGCGATTGGTTTTAATGGCTCAGTTTTGATCGGTTTGAATGATATGGAAACGGAAGGGAAATTCCGCTGGGTGGATGGAACAGAAGCCGATTATACCAATTGGGAAGACGGGCAGCCTGATAATTTCATGGACGTGGATCGTCCTGAAAATGAAGATTATGCGGCATTGCACGGCTGGTCAAATGGAAAGTGGGCAGATTATAATTTTTACACCCAAAAGCATTACGTTTTAGAAATTCCTTGCGCCAGTGGTATTCAATCCGTCGTCGATTTGGAGCAAACGACGGGTGAGAACAATGGCGCTTTCTTTCCTTTAGGAACGACCCAAGTGACTTACCGCGCCGTGGATAATTGCGGAACGGAGCAAACATGCAGTTTTAACGTAACCGTCGAAGGAGGACGCGAACGTTGTGAGGCAACGACCAATTTAGCACTCGGTCAGCCTGCGCGTCAATCCAGTACTCAATCAGAAGCGGATGCCAGTCGCGCCAATGATGGAAATAGCAACGGCGTTTTGTATCAAAATGACAATCCGCTACCAACTGGTTCGGTTTCTTTAACTAATTGGGAACAAAGTCCGTGGTGGGAAGTAGATTTGGGTGATTTATACCAAATTTCAACCATCAACCTCTTTAATCGGACGGATTGCTGTAGCGATTTTTTACAAGATTTTTATATCATGGCTTCCGCCGAACCTTTCGTTGCGGATGATTTAAATGCCAATTTAACGCGCGCAGGCGTGGTGAGTTATTACCAAGAAAATGCGGTAGGAGAAAATGCTTCCATTGGACTCAATCAGTCTGGTCGTTACGTGCGAATTCAACTGCGCGGACAAGGCGCGTTGGCACTGGCGGAAGTAGAAATTTTGGGTTGCGCAGGCAATGGTTTATTGGTTAATGATGGCGCAAGTCAGCTTAATTTTGGTGGCTATTTAAATGAAGAAAACGTAGTGCAACTGTACGCGCAAAACTACGCGCCCGTCGGTGCGGAAAATCTAGTGATTGAAAAAGCGGATGCAGCGGGCGATTTCCAATTGCTCAACGAACGTGCAGAAAACAATGCCGCTCGCCAGTCGATCAGCTACCAAACCAAAGACGAACAACCGAACGAAGGCGATAATTTTTACCGCTTAAAAGTCATTTACCAGAATGGCACTTTTGAATATTCACCTTTGGTCAACGTACCGTTTAATCCAGTGAGCGATTTTACGGTTTTCCCGAATCCGACTAGCGATTATGTGGATGTCTATTTAAAACGTTTCAAAAATCAAGACTTCAACTTATTGATTACCAATCATTTAGGTATAGAAATAGAGCGATTTGATTTTAAAAATCAACAAGATAGATTTATCCGTTTAGACGTTGCGCCGCTTCAAGATGGCTTATATTTCATTACGATTCTACGCAATGGAAAAACGGAAACGAGAAGATTGGTGGTGCAAAAAATGTAGAAAACAAAAGAAGAGAGAATAGAGATCATTTCATTGAGTGAAGAGGGAATTAAATCAGTTTATTTTACTGTCAAAATTTATAGTATGGCAAGTAGTTTCTGATTGCGTCTCTTTTCTCTCGTCTCTGCTCTCTCTTCAAATTTTAATAGCCGTTAGAAAATAATTCTCCGATTTTTAAATGATGATTTTTTTGAATGAATAGAATTTTATTCAAAAAATAATCAATTAAAAATCTCAGAAGGGGAAGTTATTTTTTAACCAATAATTAATACTATGATTAAACAACTCGCTTTGATGGCGTTGCTCATTTGCAATGTCAGTTTATTATCGGCGCAACTCTATCCGCAATACGCCGCTTATCGCTCCGAAGAGGATAAGAAATTCAATTTTTATCAACGTCAGGCGAAGCAGCACGCCAAGCAGCAGCACTATCGCCGTGCGGCAGTGAACGCGGCGCGCGCGATTGCCATTGCAGACAAGAAAAAACAAATCGTAAAAACGGGCGAACTACTCGCAGAAGTTTATCCACTTGCGATTAATGAATCTAAAAAAAGCATTAATAAGTTTAAATCACAACTTAAAAGTGCAGATATTGATCGACAAGTCGCATTGCAATACGAAATTTGGCGTATCTACCGTGAACTGAATCACGCTATCGCAGTCTATCAGGAACTACCCGCCGCCAAGCAAACCAGCGATGTATCAACGGAGCCGTTTCATAAAGAATTGGATCGAGCGATGACCAAGTTGACTGCCGCGAAAAAAGAAGCTGCTAATTTTCATTATCAAAATGCGCTCGCCTTACCTGCCAGCGAGCATTGGGAAATTCAACTCGCACGCGCACGTGCTTTAAAATTGGCATTAAAGTACGATCAGAACAATCCCGATATAAAAACCGAACACGCTGCTGCTCAACAGACGGGACAAGTCATCGTCGGAGTCGAACCGATTATCAATCAAACTATTTTTCGACCAGAGCAGCAAGCCGATTTATTGCCGCAATCTGTAGTAGCAAATGCGCTGAGATCAAAAGGTTTTACGTTTGCTCGTTTGGCGAAAAGTGGCGAAGCGCCCGATGTGATTGCGCGCTTTAGCATCACGGGTTTACAATTTTCTCCATTGAGAAAAGACCAAACCGAAACGGAACGCAAGAAGATTATTGATAAAAAAACAGAGCAAGTTGCTCGTGGTACGTTAACGACTTATAATCAAAGTATTTATGCCGATCTAACTTATGATTTTGTGCTCATAGATGTGGCGTCTCAGGATATTCTAAAATCCAATAGCAACGTGATTAATGATGTTTTAGTTTTTGGTGATAGTTGGTACAAATATCAAGGTGACCAACGTGCGTTGAGCAATAGTGAAAAGCGAAATGTACAGCAAGACAATCGCCCAGAACGTGTCCCCGCAGAAGCGACACTGTTTAGTGAAGCGTTGAATACTGCTCGACAGCAGACGAGTGTCCATACTTTAGAGTTTTGTGATTTGATCGGCTGGTAGCAAAGGCTTTTGGCTTTACTACCACACACCTTAATAACAATTTAATTTTAATAAAAAACTATGAGAATCCTATTTTTAATCATCTTAATCAGCGGCTGGTGGAGTCCGCCCGTTGCCCACGCCAATGAAACGCCCACTACCCTACCCCAAATCATTGCTGACCTCAAAGCAGGTCAATCTATCGTGGATAAAAAATTCATTGTGGAAGGACTTGATTTTGCGGAAGAAAGTACGCTACTGACCAAGGCGGGTAAAGAGCGACTCAATCAACTCGTCCAACAATTAGGACAAATACCCACCGTCAACTTAGAAGTCATTAGTCATACGGATAAACAAAGCGAAAAAAGTGCAGGACGCGACTTGACGCGCAAACGGGCAAAAAATATTAGTGATCATCTGATTTTAAAAGGCATTCCCTACCAACGCGTGTTTTACACGGGAATGGGGGCGCGTGAATTATTGACTAAGAAGAGTAGCGAACGAGTGCGAAATAATCGCGTAGAAATTCGCATTACGGGTTTACAAACAGGCAGTCATCAGATCATTCCCTTGACGGGAAATCCGATTGCGGCGAAAGTGATTATCTTAACTGAAGATCAAGTCTTATACCGCGAAAGCGAAAGCAGTAGTAATCAATCATTAGCCATTACGGATGTAAATCGTCTGGACTTCGCCTTTGGTAAATCATTACAAATCAACAACTTAGACCAAAATCAGGCTTTAGCTACAGCAAATACTAAGGTAAAAAATACCGTAACGAAAAAGCCAAAAACAACGCCTGTTCCTAAAGCAAATACTCCCAAACCAGCGAGGACTGTACCGAAAGTTTCACTTAAAGATGCGAATAAGAAACCAGCTGTTACTTCTGTAGAACAGCCTGCTA
This sequence comes from Saprospiraceae bacterium, assembly GCA_045106545.1. Classification (GTDB taxonomy): domain Bacteria; phylum Bacteroidota; class Bacteroidia; order Chitinophagales; family Saprospiraceae; genus JBGCES01. Next base: position 1,410 of record JBGCES010000515.1, on the reverse strand, counting down.
AAAAGAAAACGATTGTACCGCCAGCAGCAAAACGAACTGCTCCTACCGTAAGTAAAAAACAAGTTCCATCGAAAGTGAAACCGACGACTCCCCAAACGTCAGTCTCAACAGAAATGACAGCTAAATCCCCAAATCCGATGAATTCAGAAGCATTATTTGAATCATCAGAAATGCCTAAATCATCGACAACTCCAGCTACTTCTAAAACAGTTGAGGCTAATCCAACTGCAAATAAAGTTGGAGGTACTAATCCAAATCCACAAACGCCTGTTTCGACAAATCCAAAACCTAATCCACTTCCTGCGCCAACGGAAGTAATCATAGCAGACGATGCTGCCGTAGAATCCATTTTAGCGCGCTACCTCGATAATTACGTGCTCCAACCACGCGAATTACCTAAAAAAGCGCTAACGAGTGAGGAGCTATTCGCTATTAATGCTAGAAGTGGTATCAATACCGAATTTGCTACCCAAGGAAACGATATGAATAGTTTAGCGGCAGCAGGAACGACAACTTCGGAGGCAGGCGGTTTCACCTCCGTTGCGGAGAATAAATCAGGTTGGGTTTTTCAATTGGTACGTCAACCATTAGGTGTGGAAGGAGCGAATTTGGGTTTAAATTATGTGGATGCGTCGGAGCAAGAAGTGCGCGTAGTAGCGAGTAAAGCATTACCCGATCTTGCACAATTACTGATGGGTAGCGTAGGTTTTATGTATCATGCAGATAATGCGATTTCCTATCAATTGGCTTTTAACTTTGGTGGTAAAGAAGGAATTGGTTATCGATCCATTAATTTAGGTGGCGCATATCGTTTAGAAATGGGGCGTTTGCAGCTACTATCTGGTGCAAAAATCGAATACGGAGCAGGTCGTTTTAATCTGACCAATCACGAATTACGCACTAATATTTTCACCGTAAAAAATACTGAATTTATTAGCGAAAGCGTTGCCATTGACTACCGCGAGAACTTGACGAGCATTACACCACAACTAGGTCTAGGTTTTAAAATCAATAATAAATTTGACCTATTAGTACAAGGCGGCTATGCAGTTAACTTACTGACTATCGGTAAGTTACGCTTTACGGGCGGTACAGAAAACTCAGAAAGTAAAACCGTTCGCGACAAACTCGATAACGCAGGACTTTCCGTCAATGGAACAACGGTAATGGAGAGTGCGAAGTTGTTTGGTGTGCGTGGTGTGGGGATTCAAGCAGGGATTGTTTGGAAGATGTATTAATGTTATAAATAGACTGATAAAATTGTTTAATTCAGCAGTTTCTCGTGTGAAACTTTTCGTTGAAAACGATGGCATTTATACAATTGCTAGAGTGTTGTTACTTTTTTCATTGAAAAAAAAGTAACCAAAAATTCTAGTATTGTAAACTCGCTCCGCTCAAACAGTACAATAC
>JBGCES010000514.1:0-4761 GCA_045106545.1 Saprospiraceae bacterium | reverse complement strand
GGTGCATAGTGGTATCAATAAAGACATTTTTTGGAATGTTTATCAAAGTGGTTTTTTTATTTACAACGAGTTTATTTATCTACTTTTCAATTTAACACTATTACTCTTGTCGCTGCGCCTTATTCATCAAAAAGCAGCATTTATCAAAGGCTCTACCAGCGTACAAAAAAACTGGCAATGGTTAGCGCATTTCACTTGGTCTTTCCTGATTGTCACTCTACTCAATTTACTCCATCAGCTTATCGCCAATCTTTTTTCGCTGGAACACAGCGGTCGTTTCTATCAAATTATCCTCGTCATCAACGCGATTTATATCTATTGGATCGGCTACATCAGTTTTACTAAAACCAATCATTTATTTAAGATAATACAAATAAAAAAACAGGACATAGCAGAAGTAGAAACGGCGACTTTGATTAAAATAAAATTGGAAAAATTGCTAGTCGAGCAAGAAGTGTTCACCAGAAAAGAACTCAAAGTTGCAGACCTTGCCATAATGGTTGACCTCAATGAAAAAGAGTTATCCAATCACATCCACGAGACTTACCAACAGTCCTTCGCAGATTTTATTAATACCTATCGGGTAGAAAAAGTAAAGGCACTGCTACTAGCCGACGCACACGAAAAATATACCTTAGTTGCCCTCGCCGAACAAGCTGGTTTTCGTTCTAAATCTACGTTCAATGCCGTTTTTAAAAAATTAGTAGGCATGACGCCAACGCAGTATAAAAAGGCGATGAAGGGAAAGGAGTGATTAGTAAATCAGTTATTAGTTCGTCCATTGTCTTCTCGACAATGAACGTATTCAATCTTATCTCAAAATACCTGCAACGTCGGAAAGACGTTGGAGGGAAGCATCGAATCAGCCTTTTTTAACTAAAAACACGTCCAATATTTATTTTCTGGACGTTTCTCGCCTCTTTTTATACCCAAATACCTTTCTCCAACCAATAGTTTTGCGGACATCTATTTATTAATTGCGAAAGAACAATGCACCTGTCAACTAAACTATTTTATATGATTAGCTTATTAAATAACGGCAAAAAAGTAGCTCAGTTATTCACGTTTACTAAATTTGAGTCTATTCCGAAAAGTCATGCGAGCGCGGATTTGCTAAATTTTTCAAATTTAGTAAATCTCAACTCTCTGATAATCAATGGTTTAAAATTTACTAAATCTTTAAGATTTAGCAAATTGCCCCCGATTTCCACTTTTCGGAGCGGACTCAAACTTCAGAAGTTTAGTAACCGTAAATTCTCGATGGCAAAAGTGGTTATTTTAGCCGTTTTAAGTTTATCGTCTCTTTCCCTTCTCGGACAATCAGAACCGCTTTCCACGCGGGATAGTATTCATACTTTCTACGATCAATTATTTGAAACGTTAGAGGAAAACTTCCTCTATTCCAAGTCCGTTAATTGGGAAGAAATTAAACCTTTCATCAAAAACGAGGCATTACAAAAAGATAGTTTGCAAGCCGCTTTATCACTCTGCCCTACCTTGTTCGATACTATCAAAGGAGATCACTTGATGGTATTTGCAGGAGAAAATTATTACCAAAGTAATCTCAAGAAGCAACTCAGCAAAGAACAATTTAGTGAAAACTTTCTAAGCATTTACACAGAAGAAAATCCTTTTGAAGTAAAAGTAATTGATGAACAATACGGCTATATTTTTATCCCCGGTATGCTTTTGCTCAATGCAACTCGCCCAGAATTGGATTCCGTTTCGCAGGAAATTTATGATGCCGTTATACAAATCGATACAACGCAAAATATCAAGGGTTGGATCATAGATTTACGCCTAAATATTGGTGGGAATTCAAATGTCATGCTCGCAGGTCTATATCATTTGTTGGGAGATAATACGGTCAATTTGGGATTGAATGCGGATCAACATCTAAAATATCGCAGTGGCTTATATCAAGGTGCGTTACATGAAAATCATCAAGTGCTCACGAAAGTACAAAATGTCATTACACCCAAAACAGAAGTCCCCGTCGCCTTAATCACGGGAGTGATGACTGCCAGTGCAGGTGAGTTTGTCGCGCTCGGATTTAGAGGACGTAAAAATGTGCAAATCATTGGCGAAGAAAGCTATGGCTTCTTAACCGCTAACGATTTATTTGAACTACCTTTCGATATTACTGCTGCTATTACTCTAAGTTATGGAACGGATAGAACGATGAATTACACTAAAACTATCATACCCGATGTCCCTATCAGTAAAAAGGATAATTTTACGGATTTGATGAAAGACGAAAACGTAAAAGCGGCGATGGAATTTATTGATAATTGCGGTAGCTCCTATGACAATTTTGCATTCAATTATAACGATATTAAATACAATGGATTCATTGAATTGCCTAATCAAAAAGCCAGAGGCATGATAGTTCTTATCCCAGGTCACGGACCCACGGATTTCGGCGAAGGTGCAGATTACAGTGAATTAAGGCATTTCTTTAAAGAAAATGGATTTGCGGTATGTTTTTGGGACAAAGCAGGTTGTGGACAAAGTGAAGGGATATATGACCACAATCAATCCATAGAAAGTAGCGCTAAAGAGGCAATGGCAGCGATAGCAAAAATCAAAAATTTGAATATTCCAGGTTCTAACCAAATTGGTCTTTGGGGCATTAGTAGAGCTGGTTGGATATGTCCTTTAATCATCGAACAAGACGCCTCGATTGCTTTTTGGATTTCGGTAAGTGGTACCGATCAGTTTGAGAACTCCCGCTATATGTTAGAAGCCAATCTAAGAGCCGAAAATAGAAGTAAAAGTGAAATTAATCTCTTAATGAGAGAATGGGATCATTATCAAAAAGTGCTAGTCAGAGGCGGTGAGTCATTAGAAGATTTCCTTAATGCTATTCCCAATCTAATGAAAGATCCCTATTTTAACGCAAATAACTTTCAATTCACCGAAGAAGTATTTAAAGCCGTACAGGATGCTTACCAAAATAATGGCACTAACTATGATGATTCAACCAATTTAGCAATTATGGTCAACGATTTTGAGCATAAGTTAAGCAGGATAGATATTCCAGTTCTTGCGATTTTTGGAGAAAAGGACACGCAGATTGATTGGAAAAAGACTCAAAGTTTTTACGAAAAGACCATTGGAAATAATTCCAAAGCCGATTTAACGATCAAAACTTTTCCAAATGGTAATCATACTATCCAAAAGTGCGAAAGTGGAGGGATAAATGAAAACTTAGAAAAATTCGGATATGCAACATGTGACAGCTATTATGATGTCATGCTCATGTGGCTCAATAAACTATACTAACTTATGTTAAAAACTGCCCTGCAACAACTCTTCCAGCGAGATTTGCTAAAATTAAAAGCAGAAATTGCCGCCTATCAAAATGAAACACTGCTTTGGAAAATTGATAAAGAGATTAAAAATTCAGGTGGCAATTTGTGCTTACATTTAATTGGAAATTTGAATACCTACATCGGAAATGGCTTGACGGATATGGGCTATGTGCGCCAGCGCGATTTTGAATTTGCGGGTAAAAATGTGGCTCGAACCGACTTGTACGTTGCTATTGATGAAACGATAGCTATCGTCCAGCAAGGCATTGAAAATTTGACGGAAGCGCAGTTGCAGGGCAATTTTCCTATCGTGATTTGGGATGAACCGACCACCACTTATTTTACGTTAATTCATCTTCATGGACACCTCACTTATCATTTGGGGCAGATTAATTATCATCGGCGGTTGTTAGATAAGGAGACCATCTAAATTAAAGTTCAAAATCCATTTCCGTAAAAAGAAATGGATTTTTTTATTTTCACATAGGGGGAATTGATTTCCCTAATCATCAATAAGGTGTTCAACGCGCAGAACAACTCTTTTTTGAATAAAATCTAACTGGCGAAAGTCGTATTGCCAATAAACCTTTTCGCCCTTTAAAATTTACTAACAGACGACATCATGAAAAATCTATTAATCGTATGCCTACTTGCATACGCTGGACAGCTATTTGCCCAAAACCATCAAGAAATTTCCATTTCTGTATTTGACGAAAGTATCAGTTTTCCTTCTTTCAATTTGACAGGCGGAACTATTAATCCTGGCATTAGCATCAGTAAAACCTATTTTCAAACGGAAAATAAAGGCTGGCGCTTTATGGGTAGTGCTTATTACCACGAAAAACTAGAATATAACGTTTCCTTCTCTGCCATTTATTTTTACCGTCAATATCTTGGTGATGTATATATTCAACCGCAGGCAGGCGGTGGCTATGCGCATTCTTGGTATCCCGGACAGCAATATAAACAGAACGAAGACGGTGATTTTATTACTATAAACAAGCCCCTCGGTAGAAGTCATGGACAAATACAAGCGGGGATAGAAATTGGCTATTTACTCAGTTCAGAATTGAGTTTTTTCACTCGTTACGATACGCAATTTCAATCGAATTTTGCTAATGGTATTCCCGTTATGTTTCATACCCTGTGGCATTTAGGCATTGCTTTTCAACTCTAATTTGTAGTCCTTTATTTTACCATTTTTCTCAATATAAGCTAGAACGTAGCGGGAAGCTCCACCCTAGCCAAGTCAAATATATTTCATCGAAGCTAAAAGGTAAGACTTCTCCTCCTTTCAGCTGACCAATCTATATCTTATCATGAAAAATATTACTATCTTTTCCATACTCCTCCTATTCTTCTGTACTTCTTGCGAAGAAGAAATGGTCGTCCCAGCAAGCCAATATGCGTGCAAGACACCAACTGATTTTAACGCAGATCGTCATCC
>JBGCES010000513.1:0-2971 GCA_045106545.1 Saprospiraceae bacterium | reverse complement strand
TTCGCTAAGTGTCGTTTGAAAGAAGGAGAATTGTTGATACGCCGCCTGCCCCGACGCTTGTCTCGGGGACTGATTTCAAGCGGAAAATGAGAGAAATTTGACCTGTCCAGATGAGGAAGTTATTTTTTGACCGTTACTAAGCACTTATTTAGTTTTCTTCTAGAAAAAAAGATCCAGATGTATTAATGTGTACTTTAACCCAGAGTTAACACCAACTTAATATTGCGAGTGTATCTTTACGAAGCGTAAGTAACTTTATTTAAAAACCTGATCATCAATCCATCATAAGCATGGGGAATTACAAAATTTTAATTGTTGACGACGAGCCAGATATCCTCGAAATTCTAAAGTATAATTTAGAAAAAGAAGACTTCAATGTCGCACTCGCTAACAATGGGGAAGAAGGACTAGAGATTGCCACTCAATTTAATCCCGATTTAATCATTTTGGACATCATGATGCCTAAGATGGATGGGGTAGAACTGTGCCGTACTTTACGTGCTAAATCGCAATTTAGTCAAACACTTATCGCCTTTTTAACGGCTCGGGAAGAAGACTATTCGCACATTGCAGCGCTTGATGTCGGTGGCGATGATTATATTACTAAAGCGATTCGTCCGCGTTTTTTGATTAGTCGGATCAAAGCCTTATTACGGCGTTCTGAACGGGCTGGAATAGAAGAGCAATCACACATTGTTCAAGTGGGGGATTTGACGATAGATAAAGAGCGGATTTTAGTGCAGCGTGGAGAGGAATCCATTGAATTGGCAAAAAAAGAATTTGAGTTGCTTGGTCTTTTGGCGTCTAAACCTGGTAAGGTATTCACGCGCGAAGAGATCTTTAACAAGGTTTGGGGAACAGATGTAATCGTTGGTAATCGTACGATTGATGTTCATATCCGTAAGCTGCGTGAAAAAATCGGCGGTAGTTATATTAAAACGATTAAAGGCATTGGATATAAATTTGAATTTTAGGAAAAAAATAAGAACCCTTTATCCAATCTGATCTACCCAACTAAATTGCTCAAATACTATGGCAAATCAATATACATCCCCGCATATTCGCCGTATGTTTAAAAACCCAACGCCCCGACAAATTGCTATTTTAACGGCATTTTTTATTGGCGGTATCGTTGCTATTTGCGGAATGCTGGCATTATGGCTACTGCCAGTGCGGTGGGGCGCATTGATAATCATTATTATTAGCTCAGTTTTGGCTACCTATTATGTGGTGGTTTGGTATTTGAAAAATTACATTTACCGTAAGGTTAAAGTAATTTATAAGAATATCCATAGTCATAAATTGTCGCCCGAAGAAAAAAAGGATGCGATAGATATTGATACGCATATCATTGATAATGTCGAGCAAGAAGTAGAAGAATGGGCAGAGAACCAAGAACATGAAATTGAGCGATATAAAACTTGGGCGGAATATCGCCGTCGGTTTGTTGGAGATATTTCTCACGAATTAAAAACACCCATTTTTAATATTCAAGGTTACATTCACTCCTTACTGGATGGCGGTTTGGAAGATGAAAAGGTTAACATCTCTTTTTTAAATAAAGCAGCTAAAAATGTAGATCGTTTACAGACGATTGTGGAAGATTTGGAAGCGATCTCCCGTTTAGAATCGGGTGGTTTTATTGTTGAACCAACTGAGGTAGATATTCGCCAATTAACGGCAGAAGTATTTGAAGATTTAGAATTTAAAGCTGCCGCAAAAAATATTAGCCTTTCTTTCAAAGAAGGTGCCTCTTATGGCTATAAAGTCATGGCGGATCGGGAAAGTATTCGTCAAGTCCTTACTAATTTAGTCAACAATTCCATTAAATACGGTGAGGAAGAAGGTCGGACGAAAGTTGGATTTTATGATATGGATAAATACATCCTCGTTGAAGTAGCCGACAATGGAATCGGTATTCCCGTAGATCATTTACCGCACGTTTTTGATCGCTTTTATCGGGTGGACAAGAGTCGATCACGCGCGCAAGGTGGTTCGGGATTAGGACTTTCGATTGTCAAGCACATTATGGAAGCACATAAGCAAACTATCAACGTGCGTAGTACGCCGCAAATGGGCAGTACTTTTGGTTTTACTTTAGCGAAAGCGGAGTGATCTTTTTTTAATGTAAAACCGCAAAATGTGAAATTTAAAATGTAAAAGTGAGCGTCAAACACTGACAGATAATTTAAGCAGACTTATTTAGGCGAGATAATTATTGCTGCTCTCGTACTTTTAAATTTTGTGTTTTACATTTTACATTCCTCTCCTTAAAATCGCCACACCACCAAACGACTTTTCTTATTTCCTTGCCCCATTTCAATGACTCGATATTCGCGGGCATTTACTTTTTTTAGTATTTTTTCGATACTGGCTAGATGTTCTTTTTTAGCCACTAAAGTCGTAAACCAACCCACATTTTTACTAAATTCTACACTTTCCAAAATCATCTTTTTGATAAACTTCTCTTCTCCACCTCGGCACCACAATTCTTTCGGTTGGCCACCAAAATTACGTCGCTTTTCCTTCGTTTTTTTACCTTTTAAATTACGAATTTTTCTATTCGTTGCTTTATGAGCCGCTTCCGCCGAAAGGTAAAAAGGTGGGTTGCAAATCGTGGCAGAAAAACGTTCATTAGGACCAATGATATTTCTGAAAAAGCGTTTGGGATCAATTTGTGGACGGATTTCCACTTGCGTTAAAACGGTATTTTGTTCGATAATTTGATGCGCATTTCCAACCGCTTGCTGATCGATCTCTGCACCCACAAACGACCATTGGTACACTTGCTCACCGATAATCGGATAAATCAAATTAGCTCCCGTTCCAATGTCTAAAATTCGAATATCTTTACCAAGCGGTATCTGTAAATCTGTTGCACCTTCCGCTAGCAAATCCGCTAAATAATGCAAATAATCCGCTCTACCCGGAATTGGTGGACACAAATATCCTGCTGGAATATCCCAATCTT
>JBGCES010000512.1:0-12124 GCA_045106545.1 Saprospiraceae bacterium | reverse complement strand
CTTCCCCATTTGGACAGGTCAAATTCTTCTCATTTCTCGCTTGAAATCAGTCAAAGTATCAACAATTCTCCTTCTTTCAAACGAAAACTGAAAAGAATTATACACTGTCCAACTTGAGTAACTTATTCTTTGATCGTTACTTAGCAAACGAATCAACTACACCAATTCATTTTTGAGAACTAAAACTATTTATCATGACAGACGAAGACATTTACGAAAAAGCCAACCAAAAAGTAAAGGCGAAGAAGGGATTCTTTTATCATTTCATTGCCTATGTATTTAGTATTGCGATGCTTTACGCCATCATGCATTTTGAAAAAGAGGGTCAATTATTACCCGTGGTTATTGTGGCTTTGGGTTGGGGGATTGGTATTGCGACACATTATTTTAAGACCTTTGGGACAGAGAATCTAGATTCATTAGGGCTGGATCCTGATTGGGAAGAGGAAGCCTTAGAAGATGAAATTGAGAAATTGAAGCGAAAAAGAGCTTTAAAGGAAGAACTTCAAAAAGAAAGAAATCTCTTAGCAGATGCGGAACGCTTAGAGTTAAAGCAAATTGAAAAAAGACGGTTAGAGAAGGATTAAAACTCGTTGGTGCAATATTTTTATTATAATCATTTCAAAGTGAGCGACAGGCACGAGTTGAAAACATCGCGCTAGCATTTAAGCAAAATATGAACAGATTCACAACGCTACTTTTCCTGATTTTTAGCCTATCTGCTTTTGCGCAAATGGATACTACCTTACAATTACTTCCACAAGAAAAATGGTGGGGTGGTGCAGTGACTGACGGTAGTAAAATGCCTTTTACCACAGGCTACAATTATGATATGTATGGTAATTTAAAAGGCAACCAAGCTCAACCGTTATTGCTTTCCAATCGTGGTCGCGTGCTTTGGTCGGAAGCGCCGTTTCAGTTTGAAGTAGGAAAAGGAGAATTGAAAGTAAAGGGGAAGGACAAGATACGAGTAACCGAAACGAAGCAAAACTTAAAAGACGGATTCGCTTTTGCAGCGAAAAATTATTTCCCTGCGGATGGAAAAATGCCTGATGCGTTGTTGTTTGAGCAACCACAATATAACACTTGGATTGAGTTGATTTACAATCAAAATCAGCGAGATATTTTAGCCTACGCACACGCGATCATTGACAACGGATTTCCGCCAGGTGTATTGATGATCGATGACAATTGGCAGGAAGCTTATGGGAAATGGAAGTTTCATCCTGGGCGGTTTCCAACGCCCAAACTGATGATGAAAGAATTGCACGATTTGGGGTTCAAAGTCATGCTCTGGGTTTGTCCATTTGTAAGTCCCGACACGGACGTTTTTAGAAGTACAGCTGAGAAAGGATTGTATTTACGTTATCCACAAAATCAAGCAGTAGCAGGCTCTCCACGCGGATATGCGAAGGATGTAGCGATGATTGGTTGGTGGAATGGTTACAGTGCATTGCTCGATTTTTCTAATCCGCAAGCGCAAGCATGGTTTCGAACAGAATTGCAATATTTGGTGGATGAATTTGGAGTAGATGGGTTTAAATTAGATGCGGGTGATGCAAGTTTTTATCCGTCATGGTTGTTGAGTCACGAGCGCGATATTTTACCCAATCGACACTCCGAGTTATTTGCTGAAATCGGTCTTGATTTTCCATTAAATGAATACCGCGCTACTTGGAAAATGGCGGGTAAGCCGCTCGCGCAACGTTTACGCGATAAAGGACACAATTGGGAAGATTTACAAACTCTAATTCCTAATATTACAACGCAGGGATTAATGGGATACGCGTTTACTTGTCCTGACATGATCGGTGGAGGAGAATTCACGTCTTTTTTGAATAATGCAACGATTGATCAGGAATTGATTGTGCGTTCCGCGCAAGTACATGCGCTCATGCCGATGATGCAGTTTTCGGTTGCGCCGTGGCGCATTCTAGACAAAGAACATCTAGCTGCCGTCAAAGCGGCAATTGAATTGCGCAAGGAATTTACACCGTTGATTATGCAACTCGCCGAGTCCGCCGCAAAAACGGGCGAACCTATTGTACGGAACATGGAATACGTGTTTCCTAATGCTGGTTACGCCGCGATTAAAGATCAGTTCTTGCTGGGCGATGATATTTTAGTTGCGCCTGTTTTAGCTAAAAATCAAACGGAGCGAAAAGTGGTATTACCTACGGGTAAATGGAAAAGCCAAAGTGGAAAAGTGTACGATGGAGGTAAGACGATTACGATAGCGGTAGGATTAGACTCGATTCCTTATTTTGAAAAAATGTAATACTCTTTAATTAAGTGTTTTACATGCAGTAATTCTTAGTGCAAGACGTTTACGTTTGCTAACTACGAAGTAGTTTAACCATGAATAGCCACGGGTGAAACCCGTGGTAACAAAACCGAAAGCTAATCAGCCGTTGACTACGGAGTAGTCAAACTATGACGTGCTGTAGTTTGACTACTCTGTAGTCAGCAAAGAAAAATAGGAAGATTATCGTCCACGGGTGAAACCCGTGGCTATTCATAGTTTAACCGCATTCGCGGTTAGTAACACGTAAACATTTCACAATAAGAATTGCTGTTTCACATGAAAAACGGTTAGATAAAACTCTCATAGTGAGCGACTTAGACACATTAGACTTGTTCGTAAATAAAAACAATTCTTGGTATTAATAAACTTCTCTTTATGCCCAATTTAACGCATACTCATCTCTTAGATTTAGAATTAATCGTCGATTTTCGTAGCATTCGCCCTATTGGTAAAATAGCTGCTGGGATGCGGCAAATTGCGCCCATTGTCGGTGGTACATTTAAGGGCGAAGAGCTAAATGGAACGATAGAACAAGGCAGCGACTGGTTTCTTTTCCTACCCGATGGTACTATGAAAATTGATGTACGAGCAACAATGAAAACGGATGATGGCATTTACATTTACTTGAACTATCAAGGTTATTTAACTGCCACCGCTGAGGTGATGGCGCGTTTTGCTAAAGGCGCATTGCTTGCTCCAGAGGAATATAATTTAGCCATGACTGCCCGCTTTGAATGTGGTCATCCGCGCTATAACTGGTTGAATCATCTAATTACTGTCGGTCAGGGTATCCAAACGAAGACGGGACCGATTTATTCAATTTATAAGATTGGATAATGTACATTACCACTATAGGTTTTCATGGACGCCATCTCAAAATCACGATTAACGACAACTAAATCTTTAAAATACATGCAGTCATTACGCATTTTATCATTTATCATTTTAATAGCAATTACTACCTTCCGTTGCGCACCCGTCACGGAACCAGATAAAAATTCAACCATGCCTACTACTGATCTTGCTACTGAAAAAGCTGCCATTCTCGCTATTCTTAACGGAGAAACCAAAGCAGCGTTTACGCGAGATTATGCGGCTTGGCAAACGCATTGGGTACATACGACCGCAGTTACCAAGACTTACATCAACTTCGCCGATAGCAGCATGACGGAGACGTTGGGCTGGGAGAAAGTGGATGATTTTGTGCGTACTTACATCGAAGAACATCCTGAACCCGATCCCTTACCTGCACCTTTGATGGATATTGACGTGCGTTTGTACGGCACTGGCGCGTGGGTAAGTTACGAACAAAACGACCCAGCGCGAGGCAAAAAACGTGAAACGCGCTTGATGGAAAAAGTAGATGGTAAGTGGAAAATTGCGGGTATGCACACGACGATTTATGGGAGTGATTGAGGTACAATAAACAGTAGAATAATCTAAATTTTAGAAACACCGAAACAATTAATTCAACGATTTAGAAAAAATCGTCAATTCTAAATTAGGACTGTACAAAGTTTTTATTTGACGCTGATTCTCTATGATTTTTTCCGTAGCATTACGGAAAAAATCTGCGTTTATCTGCGTCAAAAACTGTGTCTTTTGCAAAACTTTGTACAAGCCTAATTCTAAATCTCAAGTGTTGAATTAATTGTTTCGGCAATATTTATAGCCTTTTCATTACAATCTTTCTGATTTTTGTTCCGCCGTCTGTTGCGTAAACAATTTTTCCATCGGGAGTTGCTTCTATGCCATTTGTACCTGCAAAAGAAGCGGTAGCAGCTGTACCGTCCTCACTTATTTCTATTCCTGTACCGATTTCTTCTACAATTTCTCCAGCTTGGTTTACTTGATAGACCTTATTTTGCCGACCGCCAGTAATATAGAAGTGGTCATTCGCATAAGAGATATGCCCGATATTGGCAGGAGTATCGGCGACCAAAGCAAGCGTATTATCTGATTCTATGCGAAATATTTTTCCATCATTCCAATTGGCGACGTAAGCAATTTCTCTTTCCCGATCATAAGTCATTCCGATAGGCCCGCTTAGCAAGGAACTAGTTAATAATTCAGAGATTATTCCATCCGTGGTTATTTTAAAAATTCTATTTTGAGAAAAGAACGTATTGTAAATTGTACCATCATTGGTAATCAATAAACCACCACCGCCAGTAAATCTACCATCGGAAACAAATGTTGATAGTTGTCCATTAGGATCTACTTTATTGATGTCAGTACTTTGAAAATTAGAGTAATAAAAATTTCCTGTTTGGTCAAAAGCGCCGCCCACAGGATACTTGGCAGTATTGGTAAAAGTACTTAGGTCACCTTCGGTAGTTATTTTAAAAATGGCATTCGTTGTAACACTTCCACCATTTGCATATAGATTTCCTGCTGCATCAAGGGTGATATCTTCATCAGCTCTGGCATTGGCTAGGGTCGAAACTAGGGTTTGATTTACTAAGCTAAAGGTACTGCTAGCAACCACTTCGTTATTTGACGCATTTTCAAACAATATGTAAGCTTTATATTCTACACCTTCTGTCAATAAATCACCATCACTATCAGCAATGTCTTCAGCTGCCTGCAAATTGACTTCATTAGTCAAATCAAAAGCGATCGCTTGATTTTCTGCTAAAGCTTTCGCCTCTTCTGCGCTTAACGTTTTTTCGGCTTTTGCAAACACTATTTTATTAGCCGTGACAGAAGTTAGATTATCGTCTAATTTGAAAGTCATTTGTATATCACGACTACTGTTTTCATTGCCAATATCATTGATGATAAAATCGGAAACAACGGGTAATGAATCGGTTGGAGTAGGAATTTCTGCGCTGTCTTCACCACAGGCAAATAAGAGCACTACAAGTGCAAAAAGGAAAAAAAATTTCATAGACATTTAGTACGTTTTTTTGTTAAAAATGGACACTTGAAAAATTTCAAATTGTGCCACAAAAAAACGTAAGAAGAGGTGAAAAACAGTGCAAAATTAAGGTGTACAAGGCTCAATTACCGTTGATGATACCTTTTGCTTTTGAATAAATTGACTCGGAGTAAGTCCAGTCTGTTTTTTAAAAATCCGATTAAAAGATGCTTTACTATTAAAACCCACTTCTTGAGCAATTGCCAGTAAAGTGAAATTCGCATAATTAGGCTGAAGTGCTAATTTTTTAAAGGCATCTACCCGATACTGATTGATAAAATCGTAAAAATTAGTACCGAGTTCTTTATTGATTTGATCCGACAATTTTCTAACTGGAATATCAACTAATTTAGCTAAATCATGAATCCTTAATTCAGGGTTTAAATAAGGCTGATCAGTTTCCATAACTTGCTGTAGTTGTTGGGCAATTGGTTTTATTATATCGATGGACTTCGTTGGTTTAGTTGGCTGAGGAGTTGCTGTTTGAAGGATAAATAGTAAACGATCTGGCTGTTTTAAGTTTAAAACGGCAAGCACAATCAGTAAAAGGCTATTGGGAAGAAAAAGGAAGAATTCAACCTTCATCGGCTGAATCTTCATCCAATAAATACCAATAACTCCAAGGATGGTAACAAAAACATATCCGCCATATCCGACGACTAATTGTTTAAATCTATCAAGGTATTCTATGGAAGTATTCGCAGAAGTTTGCAGTAATAATTTTCTCTTCTGTTTCAACATCCAAAAGGAAATAGCGATATACGTCAATTGAATAATAAGGATGATTAAAGTTATCCAAAACCCCCAACTGCTCATTACATGTTTAGGGTGCGAAAAGAAATTAAAAGCATTGATTTTTTCTGCTTTAGGTAATATGGTAAATGCCCAATGAGTAGAATAATAAATGTAAATAAATAGGCTTAAATGCAGTAAATCATACCACTTAAAAGGACGATTAGGGTAAAGCAGATAATAGACATATAAGAAAAAGAATGGTCCAATCAAGGCTCGATATGGGAAAGCTGCAAAAATAAGATGAGGAAAAACGGAGTGGAAGCCAGCGTAAATTACAAAATTCCCCATCATACGTATCGTCATGATACAAACTAGGAGGATCAAGAAAAAATTTGCCTTCTTTGACGCTTTCTTTCGGATTACTAAATTGGAAAGCAAAATAAAACCTCCGACAATGCCAATAGAAGTTATGGCAGATGCTAAAACATTATATAAAGTGAAATTCATAAAGATAGTTTCATGCTAAACCGAACCATAATTATCGCTCTGCTTGAGTTTTATGGACGGTAATAAATGTTCTATCTTTTTGAGGAATGGAACGCCAAAAGTATTCTAATTTTTTGAAAAAACATCCAATTGAAAAAAGTTAATCTAGTACTTTCGGTACTTATTTGCTATTCTGAATCAAGACTGTACAAAGTTTCTATTTGACGCTGATTTTATTCCGCAATGCTGCGGAACAAATCATAAAAACCTGTGTCTATCTGCGTCAAAAATTGATTCATTTTCAAAACTTTGTACACGCTTAATTCTGAATAATTACTCGAACGCACTTAATTTAGCCATTCTAGTATAATTAAGTAAGTGAAGAAGCTGTCAACTTATAACAGCATTTTACGCTCCCTACTTGGAGTTTATTTCTTAAAATCTCAAAAATTACCAAGAAGAATTGAAATATATGCTTAAATTTGGTTGGTGTGATTCCTTATAGTAACACCGAAATACTTAATAAAACACTTGAGATTTATCATTATTTAGCTGTGTCATACGCACTTTTGTCCAACACAGCTGCTTTTATTTTAAAATTAAAAAAATGAAATTCACCACCTATCTACCTATTTTCCTACTCATATTTATTGGAGCTACCCTTTTTTCTTGTCAACAAGAAACGGTTGATAATCAAGCGGTTACCGAAGAAGAATCGCTTACCGACGAACTCGGCGAAATCTCCTTTGAAGTCACAGGCGATGAAGCTGCCAAGCCGTATTTTAAAAATGGTCTGTTGCTGTTGCACAGCTTTGAATATGAAGACGCGCGCGAGGAATTTCTCAAAGCGCAAGAAATAGACAGCACTTTTGCGATGGCGTACTGGGGCGAGGCAATGACCTATAATCATTCCTTATGGCAACGCCAAGAGAAAGAAAAAGCAGAAGCAGCATTAGCAAGATTAGCACCTACAGCGGAGGAACGTATGGCGTTTGTAGAAACTGATTTAGAAAAGGATTTCTTAGGCGCGATTGAAGTACTCTATGGCGAAGGAACCAAATATGAACGCGATGTAGCTTACAAAGAACACCTTTCTACTCTACGCGAAAAATATCCTGATAACCACGAAGTATCTGCCTTTTACGCAATTTCTCTACTCGGCGCGTCGCGGAATGGACGAGATGACGAGTTGTATAATCAGAGTGCGCGCATCGTACAGGGAATTATTAAAGAAAATCCGAAACATCCAGGTGCATTGCACTATTTGATTCATTCTTTCGATGATCCTGATCACGCAGCGATGGCGAAAAATGCAGCCGATAGCTACTCTAAAGTCGCGCCCGATGCGGCACACGCTTTACATATGCCTTCACATATTTACGTAGCCTTGGGCGATTGGGATAATGTAGTGACTTGTAATGTCGCATCGTGGAACGCGAGTATCAAACGCATGCAGCGGAAGGAATTGGATAATTCGGCGCGGAGTTATCATGCGTTTCATTGGTTGCAGTATGGCTTATTACAAAAAGGCGATACCGCCGCTGCCACGGATTTGCTAAAGCTCGCCAACGAATACGTTTCTGCTAAACCAGAAAAACGCTCGCGGATTTATTTATTAGGTATGAAAGGGGCGCAATTGGTAGAAACGGGTGACTGGACGAGTGAACTTGCTGAGTTAGCAGTAAAAACGGATGATCTAAACTGGTTATCAAAAGGACAAAATAACTTCATTGAAGGTATGAAAGCTTACGCTAAAAATGATATTGACAGTTTGACGAAAGTGATTGAGAATATGACAGATAATCGCGGCACGATGCGAAATTTGGTTGGCGAAACGGGTTTTGCGATGTGCAGCGCTGCAGGTTACGCTAATCAGCCACCCAATGAATTGGACATCAACATGGTTCAAGTAATGGAGATGGAATTACGCGCATATTTAGCGACTTTACAAAAAGATAATCAAGCAGCAGCAGATTGGTTTGAGCAAGCGACGGCATTGGATGAGGGTTTAAATTATTCCTTTGGTCCTCCGCGTATTTTCAAACCTGTACACGAAGCTTATGGCGAATGGCTATTGGAAAATGGTGATGCTCAACTCGCAATGGACATTTTTGCGAAAGCATTAAAACGTCAACCTCGTCGTTTGCGCTCATTGAAAGGCAAGCAACAAGCAGCGCAGCAATTAGCACAGCAAGCAATCGTCGCCGAGGTAGATACGGAGTTAAAAAGGAATTTAGCGGAATTACCAACCGACGAATTGTTGTAATTGGCTAAAGAGTGTAGGGATCGGATTCCTCCAAGTAATCCGATCCCTAAAAAACTACAAAACTGCGGAAAAATCAGCGTCCTTCTGCGTCAAAAATTAGGTCACTTTCTGAAACGCTCCTCGCTTTCTCCTCCCAATATTTATCCGTGTGAAACTGAAAAGGCGTAGGCGAATAATCTCCTACTAAGTCCACTTTTGCTTGCGCAGGAACGTCTAGATCTAATAAATAATAACTGGCGTTAATTAACAAACGACGAACTTCCTCGTCCAGTAAATCAGTCGCCGCGCCAATGGTAGAAGTAACCGACTGACCCGCTTCTCCTCCATCTACTTGATAAGATTTAGTCCAGACGATGGGCGGTATTTTTTCATTAGGATTATAATTGCGCTTGGGATCATCTGGGTAAGCGATAGTCGCCACTTGATCATCTGATTCACGCATTCCATACGTCAAATCATCTTCATTATATTCACCCTTTCGGTCAATCGTTTGCCCTAAAATAATAGACTGTGCATCTCCGCCCACTGGCTCGCGAATGCCGTACACATCCGTTGCGCCCCAAATAGCACTGTCTGCTATGCCATTTACCAGCGGATGGTTTTCTGCGCCCGTAGCAATGATACCGCGTGTACTTTGATGTTTATGCCGACCATGATGCGTATGCCAAGTTTCGCCGAGTATTTTTTTACCAAAACCGCCTTGCCAGTCCGTTTTATCACCATTATAATTCCATCCGTAATGCGCAAAGGGATGGGTTACATTTTTAAAATTAAAAGCGTGCGTCGCGGTGCGAATCGCAAGTACTGGTTTCCCTGCGGTCAGATAGTTTTCAATATGTTGCATTTGCTTGGTAGGTAATGCCCGAAAACGCGTAAAGAGGATCATCAAATCGGCTTCTGCCAATTGTTCCAAGCCAGGAATATTAAAAGAATAATTGGGATCAATCGTTCCTAACTTTGCAGTGTCTTGAGCGAATAAAACCGTGCAATTAAAACCGTGTTGCTGCGAGAGAATTTTTGCTAATTGCGGCAACGCTTCTTCGGAGCGGTATTCTTCGTCACCCGAAACGAGTATGATATTTTTGTTTTTAACTTCAGTTGGAGCAGCGTAAGTAGTCCACAATGGAGTAGTTGCAATCTCTGTTGCAGGTTCTTTGCTTTGGTTATTATTACACGCCAATAAAAATAGCAAGGGTAGCAAGTATGATAATTTCATATTGAGATAAAATATTTTATAAACTTGAGCCTAGTCCGAAAACACATTTTTTAGTAAAACATAACTTGTCCCGTTGAATAACGGGATAGCCACATAGAAAACATAGATTGCGCAAAGTGCTGAATATCAATTTTTTAAAAATAAAACTATGTGAACTATGTGCCTATGTGTTTCGATTTAAGTGTTTTCGGAGTGAACTCAAACTTTAAAAGTCGAAAGTGAATGTCGCTCTCACTTTTATGCCGCAATTCTGCGGCACAGGCTATTTTGTGTTTTACATTATCTTCTAGTTCACCAACCCTTTCCCCTCCGTATCATGCGGATGCGCTTCCAACAACTCCTCAGCAGTATAAAATCCTTGCTTCTCCGCAATTTCTGCCCGAATCGTTTTTACCTTTTCGGGCGTAATCACAGAAGCGCGATTTTCAAAAGTATTTCTAACGTAAGTTAAAACAGCAGCTACTTCTTCGTCATTCATCAACCCTTCAAAGGGCGTCATCGGTACGTTGCCTGTGTACTGCCGATTCAAAACGGTCATGGGACCATAAATGCCTTTTAAGGTCAATTTGATAAGTCGATCTTCATCTTCGCGTACCCATTTAGATTGGCGGAGTGGGGGATAACCCGCTGCGGCAAGTCCCTGTCCTTGTGCTTGATGACAAGTACCACAGTAAGCTTCGCGTTCGTATAATTCCTTTCCTTTTACAAATAATTCCCGTTCCGTGCCTTTCAGATGGGTACGAATTTCTGCTTCTTTTATTTCCAAGTTTTTATCATTCAGATGTGCAACTGATCGCGCGTGCGCAGTGGCAGACCATTTGTCCAAATTTTGTTTTTCCGCTTCCGCTAAAATAGATAAACCTTGTTCTTTGGGTAACCATGATGCGGCGACCTGAGCGGTCAAACGTACGCGAGGATGCTCATCGGCAACGGCGTTTTGTAATAATACTAGCTGGTTTTCAACTTGCTGACCTGTGTAACGCAATATTTGAACCGCAGCAGATCGGACGCGAAAGTCATTGGTAGTCAATAATTTAGCTAATAAATTTTCATCCACCTGATTCAATCCCCAACTGACCCAAAGTCCTTCTAAAAGGTGATGTTCATAGTTGGTATCGGTACTATCCAAATCAGTAATCCACGTTTGTAATTCATTTAAAACTTCCTCCGTATTTCTACCGCGCAACTCGCGGCGCGTCCGATAACGCGTCCGATATTCGGGCAATTTCAAATTTTCTAATAAAGTAGAAATAGGCGCATCGGCAACGGCGGCGGGTTCAACTAACGGACGCGATGGATAAGTACTCCCATAAATGCGACCGTGGACGTGATCGCGGAGTGGATCACGAGCATTGTGCTGCATGTGACCGATCAACACATTGTGCCAATCTGCAAAATAGAGCGAGCCATCGGGCGCAAATTCTAAATCGACAGGACGGAAATTGGGGTCGCTACCCGTCAATAAATCTTGACGAAATTTGAATTTAAAACCCGCTTCGTCATCCACTACTTGATGCTGTTTAATACCCAAAAATCCAATGTCGTTGCCTAATAAAAAGTCGCCTTGTATCTCATCGGGAAAGTGTCGACTCGAAATAAATTCTGCGCCACAAGTCGGGCGTACTTTATGTTCCTCTTCCACCAAAGTAGGTCCCTTGTGATTTGCTTGTCCGTAGCGAGATTTGATAGAACCGGGTAGCATCCAGCGCACATCTGGACCCGAAGTTTCCAAAAAGAAACATTGTCCCCAATTATCAAAAGCTGTTCCCCACGGATTGGGAATGGGCAGTTGCGCCATGCGTTCCAATCGCTTGCGTTGCGGTTCGTAACGAAAAAAGCCACCATTTGAACCACGTACTGGTCCGTAGGGCGTTTCAATGTTAGAATGTAAAAATACGCCTTCGCCCATCACAATCGCACCCGACGGATCGGCGCAAAAAGCTGAAATAACGTGGTGTGTATCGTGATCGTCAAAACCGCTTAAAACAATTTCAACTTTATCGGCACGGTCATCACCGTCAGTATCGGTATATAATTTTAAATTCGTCCCCTGCGATACATAAACGCCTTCGGGCGCCAATTCAAAACCCATGGGCAGATGTAAATTTTCCGCAAAAACGGTTTGTTTATCCGCCCGATTATCGCCGTCGGTATCTTCTAGAATCAATAATTTATCGTTGGGTTTCGGATCGCCTG
>JBGCES010000511.1:0-25449 GCA_045106545.1 Saprospiraceae bacterium | reverse complement strand
AGTGTTGTACCGAGTAAAGTGGCAAATTTGATTAAAGAAAAATGCCTTTTCGGTTATCCCGCGCAAACAATGGAATTTGAATATTAAGAAAGGATGGGGGATGTTGGATATTGGATTGGGGAACACAAAAACACCTAATCCCATTTCCCCAATCCAATAACATTTTTTTATGATTAAAAGACTCACATTATTAATAATTGGAATCTTTGCTTTGCAATATTCCTACGCACAAAAAACGTTCCCGCGCAATGGCGTAGCAGACGTACGCACAGGCTATTATGCCTTTACTAATGCAACTGTTTACCAAAATTATAACCGTAAAATGGATGGTGCTACTTTGCTCATCAAAGACGGTAAGGTAAAGGCAACCGGAACTGATATTGACATTCCCAAAGGTGCAGTAGTAATCGATCTAAAAGGTAAAACCATTTATCCTTCCTTTATCGATTTACATACGAACTACGGAATGCCCGAAGTCAAAAAGAGTACGCGAAAGTGGACAGATGGTCCACAAATGCTATCTAAAAAAGACGGGGCATACGGTTGGAATCAGGCTTTAAAACCCGAATTTTCAGCTTATGAAAATTTCACCGTTGATACGAAAACAGCAGCAACGCTAAGAAAAAATGGTTTTGGCGCAGTTCTATCGCATCAGATGGATGGTATTTCACGTGGTTCTTCTGCCTTGGTTGCTCTCGGTAACGAACGACCACATGAAGTTGTTTTAAAAGGAGAAGTAGGGCATCATTTATCTTTTAAAAAAGGGAGTTCTCCACAAGATTATCCGAGTTCATTGATGGGTGCGATTTCTCTTTTGCGACAGACTTCATATGATGCCAATTGGTATAAAAACCAAACAGAAGAAAGCAATATCTCACTAGAAGCTTGGAACGAAGCTCAGAAACTAATCCAGTTCTTCGAGGTGCGGGATCGCTTAGAGGCATTACGCGCAGCGAAATTAGGGGAAGAATTCGGTGTTACTTACATCATGAAAGGCTCGGGAGATGAGTATCAGCGGATTGATGCGATTAAAGCATCAGGAACAAGCTTAATCATTCCAGTTGATTTCCCCGCTGCTTACGATGTGACCGATCCTTATGATGCTTATAACGTGTCGCTCTGCGATATGAAACACTGGAAACTGGCACCAACCAACGCAGCTCGTTTAGCGCAAGCGAATATCACCTTTGCCTTTACCGCTGACGGTTTAAAGAAAAAAGATGACTTTCTAAAAATGATCCGTAAAGTGGTTAAGCACGGCTTATCAAAAGAAAGTGCATTACGAGCATTGACTTACGGACCTGCTCGAATGATTCAAATGACGGAGCAAATAGGCAGTTTACAAGATGGTAGAATCGCTAATTTCATCATTACGGACAAAGATATTTTTGCCGATGATGCACGCATTTTGGAAAATTGGGTACAAGGCAAGCGAATGGTAGCGACGGACGCCACAGCAACGGAGTTAGCTGGTGATTATGAGTTGAAAGTGAATGGAGAATCTTACGATTTAAAAATTACTAGCAAAAGTGGTAAGCATGATGCAAAAATCATTGTAAATGATTCTACTAAAACCAAAGTAGCATTGACCGTCAATGAACCTCTGATGACGATTGCATTTCAACCTGAAGGTAAAGATGTAAAATACCGTCTTTCAGGAACGATGGAAGCAAACCAATGGACAGGGCGCGGTCAAATCGCTGATGGCGAATGGGTAAAATGGACAGCAGCTTCAGTTACAAAAACAGTAGCAGAAAAGGAGAAGGAGAAAAAAGTGGATGACGAAAAAATAAATGATGCCATTTCCATAGAAATCCCTTCTCCCTTCATGGCATATGGCTGGACAGAACAGCCACAGCAGCAAACCTATTTGATTACCAATGCGACAGTTTGGACTAATGAGGCGGAAGGTATTGTAGAGAATGCTAACGTGTTGGTTGAAAATGGTAAGATCGCAGCGGTAGGGAAAGATGTTTCTAAAAGTGGGGTGATTGCGATTGATGGAACAGGTAAGCATTTGACTACTGGAATTATTGACGAGCATTCACACATTGCGATTAGTCGGGGTGTCAATGAAGGAACACAAGCCAGTTCCGCAGAAGTGAGTATTTCGGATGTAGTAAATTCAGACGATATTAATATCTATCGCCAATTGGCGGGTGGCGTAACAGCTGCGCAACTGCTACATGGATCTGCTAATCCGATTGGTGGACAATCGGCGATTATTAAATTACGCTGGGGCTGGACACCCGAAGAAATGAAAATTAAAGGCGCAGATGGTTTTATTAAATTTGCTTTGGGTGAAAATGTAAAACAATCGCACTGGGGTGATGCGAACGTAACTCGTTTTCCACAAACGCGAATGGGCGTAGAGCAAGTTTTTGAAGATCACTTTACGCGTGCGAAAGAGTACGAAAAACAAAAGCAAAGAGGCGGATCTAATTTCCGTAAGGATTTGGAAATGGAAGCTTTGCTGGAAATTATCAATAGCAAACGTTTTATCAGTTGTCACTCTTACCAGCAAAGTGAAATTAATATGCTAATGAAAGTAGCCGAGCGTCATGGTTTTACGGTCAATACATTTACGCACATTTTAGAAGGTTATAAAGTAGCCGATAAAATGGCGAAACATGGTGCTGCGGGTTCTACTTTTTCTGATTGGTGGGCATATAAGTATGAAGTAATTGATGCCATTCCACAGAATGGGGAAATTATGCACGAACAGGGCGTACTGACCGCATTTAACTCTGATGATGCAGAAATGGCGCGTCGCTTAAATCAAGAGGCGGGTAAAGCCGTAATGTATGGCGATATTTCGGAAGAAGAAGCGTGGAAATTTGTTACTCTCAATCCTGCAAAAATTCTACACCTCGATGATCGGATGGGAAGTATCAAAGTGGGTAAAGATGCCGATTTAGTACTGTGGTCGGATCACCCAATGTCTATTTACGCGAAAGCGGAATACACTTTTGTGGACGGACGTAAATTGTTTGACCGTGAAGCAGATTCAGAAATGCAAAAAATGATTGCCAAAGAACGGGCAGATTTAATTCAGGAAATGCTAGAGGTGAAAAAGAAAGGTGGCAAAACACAGCCTGTGAAGCAAAAGAATCAGCACCTCTACCACTGTGATGATATTCACGATGAGATTAAAGACTAATTAACTTGGTTCTTTGACAAATCCCTCCGAAGCATTTCGGAGGGATTTGTCAAAGAACGATTAACTTTAAGGAACGGCTCTCTGCGAGATATCCGATCCTTACATATTCAATAAAATATTCAATGAAGTTTATATATACACTTTTATTATCCTGCATTGCGTTGTCGCTTTTTGCACAACGAACACCAGCAGCGCGCCAGTCTCAGCCCATTTTAATCACGGGTGCAACTATTCATATTGGTAATGGACAGGTGATTGAAAACGGCGTAATTGCTTTTGAAGATGGCAGCTTATCAATCGTAGGCGACCAGACTGCAATGCCAACAAATGCTGAAAAATATCAGACCATAAATGCTAGTGGTAAACACATTTATCCTGGATTAATTGCACCTAATTCGCAGTTAGGTTTAGTTGAAATTGGAGCAGTACGTTCTACGCGGGATAGCCGCGAAGTGGGTAATTTAAATCCAAATATTCGCTCTATTATTGCCTACAATACCGATTCCAAAGTAACGCCTACCATACGTTCTAACGGTGTTTTGCTTTCCCAAATCACCCCACAAGGTGGACGTATTCCTGGGCAATCCAGTATCGTAGAATTAGATGGGTGGAACTGGGAAGATGCAGCTTATGCCACAGATGATGCGATTCATTTAAATTGGCCAGGTTTATTTCGTAGAACAGGTTGGTGGGGAGAACCGGGACCAATTAAAAAGAATGATAAATACGCCGAACAAGTACGCGATGTGAAAACATTTATGCAGGAGGCTAAGGCATATAGTGAAATGGATAAATCTGCGATTAAAGAAAAGAATTTAAAATTTGAGGCGATGCGCGGCCTATTTGATGGTAGTAAGAATTTGATGATCCATGCCAATTTGGTTAAAACAATACAGGAAGCTACACTGCTAGTTGAATCAATGGGCATTCAGCCGATTTTTGTAGGAGGTCGTGATAGTTGGATGATTACAGATTTTTTAAAAAAGCATCAGGTAGAAATCATTCTCGCGCCAACACAAGACCTACCTGCTTATGAAGATTCAGATGTGGATCAGCCATTTAAAACAGCGGGAGTATTGCAGGCAGCGGGCATTTCATTTGCTTTTAGTGGTGAAGGCTCGTGGCAGCAACGTAACTTGATGTTTCAGGCGGGACAGTCCGTTGGATTTGGTTTAGATTACGAAGCAGCAATTAGTGCACTAACGCTTAATACCGCTAAAATTTTGAACATTGCGGATAAAGTTGGTTCCTTGGAAACAGGTAAAGACGCAACGCTAATCGTCGTTGCTGGGGATGTATTAGACATGCGGACAAATAAGGTAGAGCAAGCGTTTATTCGCGGTAAGCAAATTGACTTAGGCAATAAGCAAAAGGATTTATACAAGAAATTTGAGGCAAAATACGAAGCACAGCGGTAGTCTAAATCTGTAAAAAAATAATTTGAATAACAAAAGAGCCGTCCTTCACAAGATGGCTCTTTTGTTTTATATAAATGTCCCAAGTCGAAGAAACAATCGCTTTTATCCAACAAATCTGCACCGCTCAACAATTCTTTCCACCTTTAAGGTCACAACACTACTATACCTTTTCTACATTCAATCAGGACACCAATTTATTAACACAAATGTACAATTAGTAAAATCGTATCGTTAGACTATATTAACGATCACTACTTTACATTTTGACTTGTATGTCGCAATACTGCGGCACTAGCTATTTTACATTTTCTCATGTACACATTCGGAGATTGGTGGCATAATTTAAGTGGTTGGCAACAACTCTTTTGGACAGGCGCGATCATTGGTAGCGTTCTGCTGCTTATCCGATCCGTATTGACACTCGTAGATGCTGATAGTGAGCAAGAACCTGTTGAGTTGTGGAATGGAAGTAATGTTCTTACCTTTTTTACTTTCTTTTTTTGGACAGGAATTGTTGCATTAAATTTAGGCAGTCCAATTTGGCTAACCTTAATTTTAGCAATATTAATGGCGGCGGCAATTGTAGGAGTGGTACACTATATTTTATCCACTGATAAGCCCGTTTTTACTAAAAAAGATGTAGTTGATCATACTGCAAAAGTACAGGTAGATATTCCTCCACACCGAATTGGACACGGACGCGTTGAGATCGAGGTACGGGGTGCATTAATGGAATTAGATGCGGTGACCATTGGTAATGATGAATTACCTACAGGATTGCCAGTGCGAGTAGTTGATGTGGTAAATCGTAGGACGCTATTGGTAGAACCCGCACCAATTGAGTTACAGAAACCAAAGATTTAATTAAATTCTCGCTGTACGACATCCAAAATATTTGCGTGTAAACTTGCATTTACTGCCAGCATTTGTTGCCCAAACAGGTAGTCATTCTCACCGCTAAAATCAGTTACTATCCCGCCTGCTTCTTGTACGATAAAAGCGCCTGCTGCGACATCCCACGGTTGTAAACTATATTCAAAAAAAGCATCGAACCGTCCTGCCGCGACATAAGCTAGATCCACCGCCGCCGACCCAAAACGTCGTACTCCTCTAGTGTTTAAAATAAAATGTTCCAATACTTTGAAGTACTGTGATAGCTGCTCGTAGTCGTAATATGGAAAGCCAGTAGCAATCAATGATTCCGATAAAGTAGTAGTGGAGGAAACGCGGATAGATCGATTATTCACAAATGCTCCGCTACCTTCCCAAGCGTAAAAACACTCATTACGACTAGGTTCATAGACAATTCCTAAAACGGTTTTTTGACGATAGCGCAACGCGACGCTCACTGCAAAACAGGGTAATTGATGTAAAAAATTAGTCGTTCCATCAAGGGGATCGATAATCCATTGCCACTCTCCTTCTTGATTTTCGACCGTGTCTTCTTCCGTCAGGAAAACAGATTCTGGCAATACTTTTCTTAATCCATCTACCAGCATTTCTTCCGCCGTTTTATCCACATAACTCACCAAACTATTGATACTCTTCGTCTCGATGGACTCAGATTGTACTTTACCCAATTCGTCCAGCATATATTTACCTGCGCGGGTCACGACACGGCAGCTCTCATAATAAATACGTTCTAATTCTTTTTGCATGAAGACGGATTTATACCCACCAATGTCTTTTCTACGTTGATGGCATTTTTTTAGTTTAATACGTGTGTCGTCGGAAAGGCGACGGACAGAAGAAGATATTACTGCTCCTTTGCAGGAACGAGCTGGTAAATATCTTTTAAGTTTCGGGCAATACCATTATAATCTAATCCATAACCGATGACGAATAGATCTGGTATTTCGAATCCGAGATAATCAATTTTGACCGCATGCTTTAAGGCAGAAGGTTTAAACAATAAAGAAGCTAAAGCAATGGAAGCAGGCTGCAATTTTTCCAATTGGGTAATAAAACTACTCATGGTTTTGCCCGTATCCACAATGTCTTCAACGATAATCAAGTTACGACCTAAAATTTCTTCATTTAAGCCAATCGCTTGTTTTATTTCGCCCGTAGATTTGGTTCCGTCGTAGGAGGATAATTTCACGAAGGAAATTTCACAATCTAGATTGCAATATCTCAATAGATCGGCGATAAATACAAATGCTCCATTGAGCACTCCAATAAATAGCGGGTTTTTGCCTTGATAATCTTGTTCGATTTGTAAAGCTAATAATTGAATACGCCGCTGAATATCAGCTTCTGATAAGTATGGTTTGAAAGTTAAGTCTTTAACTTGAATTGTATTTTGCATAGGAAGAAATTGAGTTTGAATAGGAGAAAAAGTACAAAGGAAAACTATTTCCTATTGCCCCATTTTCTAATTAAATCGGGCAATTGTCGCAGTGCGGCAAGTTGACGATATTTGGTGGTAGCCTCCGTAGCGGGAACGCCGAAATAGGTTTTATTACTTGCTAGGTTTTTGGAAACACCCGTTTTTGCTAATAATACCACGTTATCACCGATAACCAGATTTTGTGCAATTCCGACTTGCCCATATAAAACACAATTATCGCCAACTATTGTTTTTCCACCAATTCCAACTTGTGCCGCAAGTAAACAATTTTCACCAATCACCACTCCATGCCCCAAATGAACTTGGCAATCCAATTTTGTTCCCTTGCCAATACGCGTATCGCCCGAAACGCCTTTATTAATCGTACAACCTGCACCAATCTCAACATTATCTTCTATCACCACTCGCCCACCTGCACGCCATTTCTGATAACCAGTTGGTTGTTTTTTATAATAAAAAGCATCTGTTCCGATAATTGCTCCTGCCTGAATCGTCACATTTTCGCCAATTATAGTATGTTCCATAATTATAGCTCCTGCATGGATATAGCTATTCTTACCAATTACAACATCATTAGCGATGATCACATTGGATTCTATAGTTGCGGAAGGATCAATTTGAGCAGAAGGATGGATATTTTGTCGTAAAACAACTGGCGGGCGATATTCTCGAACTAAGGCATCATAAGCTGCGAAGGGATTATCCATGATTAATAATGCTTTACCTGGAGGACAATCGGTAACTTCGTTTAGAAAAACGATACTGGCAGCGGAGTGAATGGATTTCTGAAAATACTTTGCATTATCGGCAAAGACAATATCACCACTTTTCACCTTGTGGATTTCGTTGATGCCTGTTGCTTGTAAGGTTCGATCTCCAATAATTTGAGCATGGAAGCGGGTAGCTAGTTCACTGATCGGAATTGGGTGTGGGAATTTCATAACAACTGGAATATTTGCAGACAAATGTACAGTTTCCCAACGAAAAAAGGGCAGCAAAATGAATTTGCTACCCTTTTAAAAGTGGAGGTCGCGGACGGATTCGAACCGCCGTACGAGGTTTTGCAGACCTCTGCCTAGCCACTCGGCCACGCGACCATTTTTTATAACTTTAGAAACGATTGTAATCTTTATTTAGTTTCATTTAACTGAAAAAAAGTACCCGTTTTCAAAAGCGAATGCAAATATACAGCATTTTTTAATACTGTGCTGAATTAATACTGAAATTTTTTCATCCAGCAGCAACATATTCCATTTTTTGCAAATACAATGCCTGTTTTTAATGAATGGCGAAAACCGTACACATCAGCGCGGCATTACTCCTTATTTCTTAGATTATTACACGTTAAACTAAATCGCTTTTACTGGTTTTTTTACGTAATACATATCTACCATACCTTTATTTTTCGCTTGAATTTTACCGCGATATTGGCAGTCAAAACTGTAGCGAATTTCATTAAACGTAGATTCAGAAATATTTACTTCGCCTGATTCACAAGCCGATTCCATACGAGCTGCAATATTAACCGTATCGCCCCAAATATCGTAAGCAAATTTATTGATGCCGACTACTCCTGCGACTACCGGACCAGTATGTAACCCAATGCGTGCCTCAAAGTAAGGGACTCCTTGTTGGCGTTTGACTTGAGCCGTTTCCTCCAGAAATTCTTGCATTTCAAGTGCTGCTTTGACAATTTCATTCGGGATGGAACGCCGTTGTGATAAGCCACTTACACACATATAAGCATCACCAATCGTTTTGATTTTTTCGATGCTACTATATTGTGAAATAATAAAATCAAACCCTTTAAAGCAGTTATCAATTTCCGCAACTAGTTGCTCAGGAGTGAGTTGCTCCGAGATTTTAGTAAATTCTATGAAGTCGGTAAAAAGCACGGTTACATCGTTGAAACGCTCTGCTGGCACTTTACCTTTTTCTTTTAATTGCTCCGCAATCGGTTTTGGTAGAATATTTAACAATAATTCATCTGATCGCTCCTGTTCTTCGCGGATTTGCCGGCTTTGTTCTTCTAATTTTTTACGGGCACGACGACTTGAACGGAAGCGACTGTAGAGCGAAATAGCTAATAAAAGTACAAATCCCGCAATCAAGGCTAATAAATTACGCAGGTTGCGACTCTGCTCTGCTTCTAGTTCCGTTTCAGCGATTTCAGCACGTTGCGTATCGATCATCACCTGTTTTTCTAGTGCATCGCGGGTCAATTCTTTTACTTCCTTCTCTTTCGAGCGAATGCGCCGTTCAGCACGACGTTTCTGTTCCGCAATACTTTCCAGTTCTTGCTCTTTTTGACCAATCTGTTCCTCTACTTCTTTTTTCTCGCGGGCTAATTTTTCTTGACTCTTAGAGAGTTGACTTTTGTCGAGGTTAAGTTGCGATTTATCTTGCTCTAAATTATTAATTTCGGATTCTAATGCCGCAACTTGCTTTTCTAAAGCCCGCCGTTCTTTACTAATTTTATTTTTTTGTACTTCAAAGCGATTATCTAAATCGCTGATACTCTTTCCTCCACGTTGACTGAAATACTTGAAAACGTCCTGATTGATTTCATATGCTTGGCGGTAGTCACGATCTTTAACGGCTAGGCGACTACGTTGATCAACTGCTTTGATAATCAAATCTGGATCATTTGCCGCTTTCGCAAATTTGACTGTACTTTTTAACCATACATCTGCGTTACGTTTATCGCGCTTTTCCCGAGACTTTAAAAGTGCTTGAGCCGTGATATAAGCCGTTTGGGCTGCCATACTATTGTTGTTGGTACGAGTTGCCATTTGATGGGCGGTTCGACCATACTCGTATGCTTTTTTACTATCTTTACTAAGATAGGCTTCGCCTAATTGGTAATTGAGTAACATTTTTTCCTGACCACCTTCAGCACTAGCTAACTGCTGCTCCAATTCAGAAATGGATTGAGCAGAGAGTAAGGAAAACGTACAGAAAAATAACAAAAACAATAAGTGCTTCATTCGCACAGTGTATAATTAATAAACAAGTAATAAAAATGGTTCTTTGAAAAATTACGTAATCAAGTCAGTCAAAAATATTCTCAACGCTACCCTACGGTCGCTTTTTCTTTATGCCTGCCTACGGAATTTTTCAAAGAACGATAAAATTGCGGACAGCGAAATTACTAATTTATTCGCCGTTCCGTGGCAATATAAACCTATCTTTTATGAAAAACATATTAAGAATTTGTTGCTACATATTTCTTGCCCAATTTTCTGTCAGCGCGCAAGAACTTACTTTTTCGGAAGATCTTCAATCTTTATTGCAACGCACGCAGATTGATATTCCAACGCCACTTGATACCGACTATCGCTCGGTCAAAGTAAGCGATCGATTAGCTAAGTATCAGTCTTATGATTACGCTATGCGTTCGCGAAAAGAAAAATTGGAAGTTCGTTTCTTATTACAACCATTAGATACGCTACAGCAATTTTACTTCCCTCCCAATGCTAATTTTGTTCGCATGCTCACCCATTTAGCAAGCAATGATGACGAAAATATAATCGCAGTACACAGCATGTCAGAAGATGATTTGAGAGAAGAGTTCAATGCTGATTGGGGACAAGAGGCTTTATTCACTCCCAAAGATAATTTCTCAGCAAGAACGCACTGTAAGATGCTAATGTTACATAAAGAAGGTGTTGGTGACGTCTTCGTTTTCTTTTTATTCGACTTTCCAAATGCCGCTTGGGAAAAACGTTATCACGCACTGCGGTTTACAGAAGTGGAAGAATGAGGATGAAGGGAAATATAAAACGCGAAATGTAAAAGTGAGACTATTCGCTTCGATTGAGCGTATGGTATCAAATTTAAATAGTGTCAATTAAGAATATTCGCTTTTGCAGGAATAGGCATGTTACTTTTACATTTGAAAATTCACAAAAAAAGAGGTCAATGCAACGTGGCACTGACCTCAGAAAAACACCTAAAACCCTATTAACTAATTTTTATATGAACGCCTTATGATGGCGATTTTTTTTGATTTTGCTGAAAATAGTTTCTAAATTATTAAGAATCGATTATTTACTTAAAAAACGTTTTACTTTAGATAAATATTGATTCCACTTTGTTTGTTTATTGTCAGATTAATTACATTTGGTCTGGAGTAAAATCCGTTCGGATGAAATGTCTATAATAAAGACAAATTATCCGAACGGTTAGTTGCTTACTGTATCGTTAATTATTAGTTAATGATAATAAGCTACTTTGCTGATTACTTTATTCTACTTATGCAATTTCAATTTGACGCGCAGGCTCAGGTTTTGCCTCTTCTTTCAATCCTAAAGTGATTAACAATACACCATTTTCAAATTGCGCATTAATCGTATTTGCATCTACTGTTTCTGGTAAGTGGAAGGTGCGTTTGAATGCTCCATAACGGAATTCACGTCGGGTGTATTTCTCTCCCTCTTTAGCCTCTGTTTCTAACTTCCCAGCAATCGATAAAATATCTTGATCGACTTCAATATTAATACTATCCTTATTAAAACCTGGAACGGCTAATTCTAAACGATAACCACTTTCTAATTCTACTACATTGAGTGCAGGATTATTAGCAGTATTCATTTTCGCTTGCGGAAAACCAGTATTAAAAAACTCGTTGAACAAGTTATCAAAATTGACAACGGTAGAAGGATAATTACGACGACGTGGATTTACTTTTACTAATTTCATGTTATATGTATTTTTTAGTTTTTAATTTAAATGAATGTTATCTTGAATTTGTAATCTTATGGAATTGTACATTTGATTGTACACTCTCCCTTATTGCAAGGTACGTTCCATTCCATTTTTCAAGAAATAAAGTCAGAAAACAGGTGACATTTTGTCAAAATCTAATATTAAAAATGACAAAATGTCATTTTCTGTTCTTTTTTGTCCATAATTATCATTTAGGATCATTCCATTACTCGTGGTGTTCACTAAAAAACTATTGAGTTATATTCTAAAGCATGAATTTTTGTTTTATACCATATAAAAAGTGTACCTTTGCGCCGCTAAAATTATTACTTAACCATCAGCAATAATTTTACGTACTGTTTTTTGATTCAATGTGTTGACTATCAGGCGAAAACATTTACTAGTCGATTTATCACACATTATTCATCATACATTACTCCTAAAATTACGTTGATACAAAAAGCATTCTTTCAATGCTAGAAGACGAAAACAAATTAGAAACGCCTTCAGAAGAAACTCCGGACAAAGTAGTTCAGGAAATTGAAGACGCAGTAAACGAAAAAATGGAAGAGCAGGAAGTTACACCTGCGCCAGAAGCGAAAGCAGAAGTGGAAGCCCCTGTAGAAGAGGTTAAAGCTGTTGTGGAAGAAGTCGAAGCTACTGTAGATAGTAGCAGTGATGAAGCTGGAGAAGAGGAAGAAGAAGAGGAAGAAGAAGAGGAATTAGTTATCATTGAAGAGGAAGAAGTAACAGGTACAGCTCACGATGATTTCGATTGGGATGCAGGTAAAGATGATTTACCTTACTCTGACGATCAGATCAAAGCATACTTAGAGCAGTACGAATCTACCTTGAGTAGCGTTTTGGAAAACCAAATCGTGAAAGGTACAGTTACCGCTATTCAAAGTGGCGATGTAGTATTAGACATCAATTACAAATCTGATGGTCTAGTTTCTACTTCTGAATTCCGTGATACACCAGACTTGAAAGTTGGTGATCAGGTAGATGTTTACGTAGAGCAGCAAGAAGATGAGCGTGGTCAGTTAGTACTTTCTCGCCGCAAAGCGAAATTGTTACGGGCTTGGGAATCTATTAAAGATTCATTCGAGAACGGAACAGTAATTAAAGGTACTGTAATTAGCAAGACCAAAGGTGGTCTGATTGTAGATTGTAGCGGTTTGGAGACCTTCTTACCTGGTTCACAAATTGACATCAAACCAATCATCGACTATGATGGATACGTTGGTAAAACAATGGAATTCAAAGTAGTGAAAATCAACGAGCAGATTAAAAATGCTGTTGTATCTCACAAAGCATTGATTGAAAGTGACTTAGCAGAGCAACGTGAAGCAATCATCGCTTCTTTGGAGAAAGGTCAAGTACTAGAAGGTGTCGTGAAGAACTTAACGGACTTCGGTGCATTCTTAGACTTAGGTGGTGTAGATGGTTTATTGTATATCACTGATATTTCTTGGGGACGTATTTCTCACCCGAGTGAAATACTACAATTGAATCAGAAAATCAATGTAGTAGTATTAGATTTCGACGAGAACAAAAAGCGTATCTCTTTAGGTCTAAAACAATTACAACCACATCCGTGGGAAGTATTAGACGAGAAGATTACCGAAGGTTCGACTGTAAATGGTCGTATCGTAAACGTAGAAGATTACGGTGCGTTCTTGGAAATCGAGCCAGGCGTAGAAGGTTTGATTCACGTATCGGAAGTAAGTTGGGGCAACCAACCTATCAACGCGCGTGAAACCTTTAAGGTAGGACAAATGCGCGATGCTAAAGTAGTGACTATCGACCGCGAAGATCGTAAGATGTCATTGAGTATCAAGCAATTATCTAAAGATCCATGGGAAGAAATTGCTGATCAATACCCTGTTGGCAGCCGCCACTCTGGTCGAGTTAAGAACTTGACTCCTTACGGTGTGTTCATCGAGATGGGCAACGGTATCGGTGGTATGATTCACATTTCTGACTTATCTTGGACGAAGCGTTATTCTCACCCATCTGAATTTACGAAAGTAGGTCAGGATTTGGATATCGTTATCTTAGACATCGACCAGAAAAACCGCAAATTGTCATTAGGACATAAGCAGATTGAAGAGAATCCATGGGATACTTTTGAAAATGTATTCCCAGTAGGTTCTTATCATGATGCTACTATCCTACGTCGTGACGACCGTGGTGCAATTGTACAATTACCTTACGGATTGGAGGCTTACGCCCCTATCAAGCACATCCGTAAAGAAGATAATACAACTGCAGAAGTAGATGAGACGTTGACTGTAAAAGTTATCGAATTCAACCGTGATGATAAGCGTATCTTAGTTTCTCACTTACGTTACTTGGATGACATCCGCCGCGATGCGCAAGATGAAGTTCGTAAAGAGAAAGCAAAAGAACGTAAAGAAACGACACAAGCCGTTAAGAAGACACAATCTAACGTAGAGCGTTCTACTTTAGGTGACTTGGACGTGTTCAATCAATTGAAAGAACAGTTACAAGACGGTAGCGAGAACGATAAAAATCGCGAAGAATAATCAATTAATTTTGATTATAAAATAATAAATCCTCGTCCGTATTTAGCGGGCGGGGATTTTTTAATTTTAATAAAGTGGTAAGTATTATCGAAGTGATAATGAACTACGGAATAGTTCTAAAATATTACTTATTGGATATGCCTTACATATAGTATCTTTGTGCTTCAATAAAATGATAATTGAGTAGGCGGAGTAAACTATTCAATCAAATTAGTTGCTTTAGCCACTCAATGTAATATTACACTACAAAATATACATTACATATTAATTTAATGGATTATCCGGTACAAGAAGAGGGAAAATTTAAATTCATCGAAACCAATCCTGAGAAGGAAAATACGTTATTGTTGCTGCATGGATTATTCGGGGCATTGAGCAATTTTTCAGGAATCATCGACCATTTTGGAGGCAACTTCAATGTTGTTGTTCCGATCTTACCTATTTTCGAATTACCTATTCGCAAAGTATCGGTTTCGGGTCTAGTAGATTATGTAATCGATTTTGTGGATCACAAAGGATACACTGACGTTAATATTTTGGGTAACTCTTTAGGCGGGCATATTTGCTTATTGTATGCTTTACAGTGTCCTGAAAAATTGCGTTCCATTACTTTAACTGGAAGTTCGGGTTTGTTTGAAAGCGCACTTGGTACGGGTTTCCCCAAACGGGGCGATTATAATTTTATTAAAGAAAAAACGGAAACCACTTTCTACGATCCCGCGGTGGCGACGAAAGAATTGGTGGATGAAGTATTTGATACCGTCAATGATCGGAATAAAGCAATCCGCGTCATTGCTACCGCAAAATCAGCAGTACGACATAATTTAGGTGATAAATTACATCAAATTAAAATTCCTGCCTTATTGATTTGGGGGAGATATGATTCGATCACACCGCCTTTTGTGGGCGAAAAATTTAATGAACTTATTGAAAATTCTAAACTAGTCTTTGTCGAGGAATGTGGACACGCGCCAATGATGGAACATCCGCAGACGTTTAATCGACATCTGGAGGAATTTCTGACTGGCTTGCTAGAGGAAAAAGTTTAGTATTCAAATTCAGCATAAATGTCTAACTAGAATGCCGCTGTACGAAAATTCGTACAGCGGCATTCTAGTTTTAAACAAAAGGATACAGCAAATTATTTCTTCACCACCTTAACCACTTCTGTCGTCTGCCCAGCTTTGATTTGTAAGGTGTAGATTCCGGCATTCAAACTAGAAATATCCATACTTTCTAAAAAGTGAGTCTCCGAAGTATTAATAATTTCTTCCTGTACTAAACGCCCCAGCGCATCGAATAGCTGCAAATTAACTCGTTCACTTTTTAACTCAACCGCACGAATTTGTAATACGCCCGTCGTAGGATTAGGGAAAATCTGAATTTTTTCGGAAGCATCCACTACGTAAACCTTAGTTACTTTAGAATAACTAAATTGCCCGTCCTGTTCGACCTCTTGGATGCGATAATAATTGATGCCACTAGCAGGTTGAGTATGCTGCCAGCGATAGGTCTTCTGACTGGATTGATTCGTTGCAGCTACCGATCCTATCTGTTTCCAAGTACGACCATCAGTACTGTGCTCTACTACGAAAAAAGCGACATTAGTAACATTCGCTACGATCCAGCTTAAGTCCGTTTCCTGTGCTTTATTTAAATCAGCGGTAAACGTCAACCAATCCAACTTTAAGGCAGATTCACAAACATCGCCTACGCCATCTTCGTTACTATCAATATGCGCTACTGGCGCACCCGTCGACCAATTGGAAGCATTGCCAACGCGAGCGAAATTTTCTAAAGTACCATTATTAGTATTTTTCAAATCTACCAAATTGGTCAATCCCTGATTATCTGCGCCCACCTCACCTTCGTTTGCGCGATAAGCGGCTAATAAACCAGTTGCTGTACCATCTATTTCGCTTTCAGCGGCAGCAGAAATATCCGCCGCAGAACGCGCGACATTCCAGAAGCGTACTTCGTCAATTTGACCTGCAAATAAATCAGTGAATCCCGCCGCAGAACAGGCACTATTGCCAATTTGTAAGGCATGGGTATTATTTAAATCAATAATCGGTAAACCTGATTGCATTACATTTAAAAAACCATCAATGTACATCATTATTTGATCGCCTTGACGGACAAGTGCGATGTGGTGCCATTTACCGTCGTTGACAGGTAAGGTGCTTACCAAAAAAGTCACGTCGCTGCAATTATCATCGCTGATATTTTCCCACTGCAAATTTCCATTACTAAAAATAGTCAGGTCAAACGAATTGGTACAATCACAAATACCGCGTTTGCTAATAATCGGCGCGGCATCAATGGAAACCATCGACGTTTTTAGCCACGTTTCAATCGTGTAATCACTCGTACCGAAATTGCCTAAAGTTGTTCCTAGATCTACGTAATCATCTACTCCATCAAAATCTAAACCTGTATTAGCATCATCTGCACACAAATCACAACCATCAGGAATACCATCACCATCTCGATCTTGGGCATCATCAAATCCAGCACATTTGTCTAATGGATTAGGTACGCCATCGCTATCAAAATCCAATGATAATAAATCACCTCCGACATTAAAATTCCAATCCACACTTTCCGTAATCGAATTGCCATAAACGTCCTTTACGCTAGTTAATTGAACCTCAAAAGGCTCGGCGGCAAAGGCAGTAATATCAATAGCTGACGTAATAATAATTTCATTTTCAAAACAGCTGACTTGTACGCTAATCAGCTCGTCGAAATACGTTCGGCGCAAGGTGACATTAGCGGCTGAAATACTGCTACAATCGAGCAATTCATTGAAGCGAATGCTAATTTCATCGCCATTGATGTAGTTGTCATCCACGGGTTCGGGTGTGCCGAGAATAGACGGAGGTGTACGGTCAATCAAGCCGCTAATGCGCGAGGAGTAAACAGTATTGATGCCGCAAACGAGTTTTAAACGTAAATTATAAGCGCCATCGGCTAGGTTAACAACATTCCAAATCACTTCTGTTCCAGACGAGGAACTAGATAAATCACCACTAGCTAAAACCACCGCTGGTGTCCAATTATTTTCTCCCACTTTCGAAAATTCGACTACGACTTGATCCAAGCTATTAATGTCATAGTCCTTCATCCGCACGGCGATCGTGTTATTGTCACTTTGTTTAATAACGAAGCCTTCTTGCGGTTCTACCAAAGTAATATCACTACATGGACTCTGAAAAAATGCCGTCAAAGCAATCGTCGAACTAATCTCAGGATCACAATCCGAATATAATTCAAATTCTAATCCTTCGTAAGTATAAACGGGGGAATTCGTACCCCGCATAACGGTTACCGTTACCGCTGGTTCTGTCCCAAACGCAATATCATCCAGTGCCTGAGGTACGGTGTACGGGCTACCGCCGAGGGTAATCATCGCCCCATCGGGATTAGTGACTTGCTTAAAGCGAATCATGTAATCGCGGGTTTCTTCCGTAAAAGAAATATTGCCTGCTCTTAGAGTAAAAGTCGCCGTACCAGCAGCGGGCACTCCTGCTTGGATCGGATTATCGGCGGATAATTGCACCGCATCACGGGCGTTGGTGAGTGGTTCGGCAGGGCAGCTACTTTGTCCGCCCAAGGTCTCAAAAACGGGCGTTTTGTAAACGGGATCGGTTTTAACATCTACGGTAAATTGGTCGCCCGCATCATCATCTGATAAAAAATAACCCGTGGTGATTGAATTGACCGTAGTGGTGGTTTCCGATTCCCCCGTTTCCATTTTGAAATTAGCAATAACGCCACCGCTAATACCTGAACCCGCAATTTCAAATCCCAATTCAGTAGAAATTTCTTCATCGATTTCCATCCCAAATTCAATCGTAGAAACCTCGGTACTGGTCGCCGTGATAGATTCCATTCTAGAGGTATTGCCACCAAATGTCCACCGCGCATCAGAATCAGGATCAGAATC
This sequence comes from Saprospiraceae bacterium, assembly GCA_045106545.1. GTDB lineage: Bacteria > Bacteroidota > Bacteroidia > Chitinophagales > Saprospiraceae > JBGCES01. The sequence goes on along the minus strand of JBGCES010000511.1, from coordinate 7,316 downwards.
AGCATTTGCTTTTAAGTCATCATTGCGCTGCAACATTTGTTGCCAAGTTAGAATCTGATTGTTTTTATCATTCCGATCTGCATCGGTCAGCGCCGCATCGCGTAGCATTTCCAGATCCGGAATCACGGTATTGCGAATGTGGTCTTCCGTAAAAACAAATTGCGTTGCCAAGCCCTCGTTTGCCAACACCAATTGTTTGTCCAAGAGCACTTCACAATTATCTTCATCAAAGAGCACTTCATCCGAAATGGCGTAACCAAAAGCGAGTGCTGCGCCTACAAATACATCGCCTTCCGAACCCGTGACTTGATCGCTATCGGTAGTTTCGAAGCGTTCCGAACTGGTGATGGATAAGATCGTTTCGGTCGCGCTGGAGTTAGTAGAATTTACCTGATAAGCATCACCAACATCACCCCAAAAAGTCGTTTCCGTACCAATTCCAAAAATGGAAAAGTTCACTTTAGTACCCAAACGCACATTGCCCCAAGTGTTGTTTGATTCGCTATCTGCGGTATAAAAGCGCGTAGCGATTTCATTCGTTTGGTTTTGTTCTAAAAAGCTATAACTCGCATCGCCCGGCGGATCGCGCAGAATTAAAAGCGGTAGCTGCGGCGATTGGGTAGAAAAATTTTGCTCGCGTGGACGACCACCTGTTACTAATGCTTCCGCATTATAATTATCTGACCGTTCAAAGGTATCAATCGCGGTGATGGTCAGGTTTTTTAAATATGGAAATATAATATTGGGATTGCCTCCTACCAGTTGGTATTCATAACTGCCATTGGTGAAATTGAGTAAAATCGGTTCTGCGCCTTTATCGCCAATCTGATCGTTGATACTCAATGTCCCAACGCCGACGGGGCAAGTACTACCTTCTTCTACAATAGAAATCATCAAATTGGTAGCTTCCGCTTGCGCTAAAACGGGATAAGTGAATGCTAAACAAGGCGGATCGGGTATACCTGTCACCTCAATGACGGGCGGAGCGTGATAGGTAAAATCTTGAGTTTGCGATTCCGTGGAAAGGTCAATCTCTTTCGTTGCATTAAAAAAGTCTAATACCGTTAATCTATCATAACCTGCGATGGGCGTAAAATCGGTTACTTGGGCATTATAGATTTTAGCAGGCAGATTGGTGAATTCATAAAACCCGTTTCCATCAGTTGTAGTCGTGATGGTTGAATTAGCAAAACAACCATCCGCTGCTGTTAAGGTCACTTCCGCCGTTCCCATGAAGGTTTCGCAACCCGCGCGGACGAAGCCTTGTATATTGAAGGTAGTGATATCAGAGAAATCTATATTTTCTTGATCGTCATCAATAAATAGGGAAGTAACCACTGGCGAGAACGTACGCCCTGTGAGTTGAGGCTCAATTGTATATTGATCTTGGTTATCTACCTGAATGCTATAATTCCCAAATTCATCCGTCGTACTGTTTGCCTCCAATGGATTAATGACTGTACCATTAAATTTCAAATCTACCTTGACTCCCGCCACAGGACAACTTTCCATATTGTAGGTTTGGGAAATATTACCCGTAACGGTAAATACTGTAATGTCGGTAAAATCCGCTGTCTGAGGGGTATCTGAATCTAGAAAAATAGTGCGATCGGCAGGGGAAAAATCGTGATCATTTCGCGTAGGTGTTACGCTAAAGTTAGCACCATTCGGTCCATAATATAATTTATCTATGGTGTATTCGCCATTGGGGGCGGTAGTAACAAAAGTCTTGGTTGCATTCGCGGCTGTCCCGCCAGTAACGGCATCCAATCGCGTAACGGTGACGGTGACTCCGGCTACGCCTGTAAGCAGACTACTGCGCACTTTGCCAGTGATCTTACCATTCGCTTCAATCACATCAATGCGTTGGGTCGCGCTGTAAGCTCGTTGTTCATTATTCGCATTATCGCAACTACCGATAATGACGCGGCGAAATTCGGTGGTTTTTGATAATGCGGGGACATTGTAGGTTTGTGCATTATTACTCCCACTGGCGGAATCCCAATTAGAAAAGAGACCACTTGTACTATTCAATTCGCGCTGTTGCCACTCAATGGTAAAGTTAGGCGTAGCCGAACCATCGGAAGCACTAGTGAAAGAGCCAGGGTCTGCACCGCTGGGAATAAAATCATCGCCGACAAAAGTAACTGCGCCAGCGTTGATGGAGGCGCTCACTTTTGTAATTGCAATAGCAGAAGCAGCTCTTTCATTTCCATAAATATCTTTTGCTAACCGACGATAATATAAAGTCGTAGTGCCCATGTTTTCTGGTGGGTCGTAACTCGCACCAGTCGCTCCGCTAATAGGATCTCCCCAAGGAGAACTAAGACTTGTCCGCTTAAACCATTCATAAGAAATACTGCATCCTGTAGCATCTACGGCGCTTGCGATAGTTGGAATGCCTTCACCTTCACATAAAGGACTTACTCCAGTCAAACTACCTGCATTGATAAAATTATTGAGACCCGCCGCTATCGTTAGGGTAAAGTTACCAGTAGCACTACCTGCACCTTCTACAACGACTTTATAAGTACCTGGGCATAAATCAGCGATAATTTCAGACCTCACTCCAGGTCCACCATCGTCGTCCGTGTCTAATAGCTGATTAGAATTATTTAATAAGTGAATTTTAGTATCATAATCGGTAATACCGTTAATCGGAGTACCATTTGCTGTAAAAATACTTACTCTACATGGAGCAGTAATGCTAAAAGAATAAAATACATCAGGAGAAGAATCATATCCAGTATTTGTATAACCAAGTTCTACTCCGTCAATCGGATCTCTACTTTTATTAGAGTTATCGTGTTTTACGAGGTCATCAGTAATATCGCCAAAAGTAAGTGGTTTATTCGCTTCGTCGCCATTGGTATAGCGATAAACACTCGCAAATTGGTAAGCAGATTTTTCGGCATTACCCTCATAGGATTTTAATTCATTTATTCCAGCAATATCTTTAATCACTAATTCATCTTGCTTACAATGTCTATCTCGGTCAATACAAAAAGCAGTAGGCTGATCGTAAGTACAGTTGTCACCACAAAATTCATGATGGGCATTATATCGAAAACATAACTCATCGGTAGCAGGCTGATTAGAATCCGCAAATATTTTATTATTAGCGAATACTGGAAAAAAGATACCATGCTCAAATACGTGTTCAAAGCAGTTAGTAGTCTGATATTGATCATCATTGCAGGTTTCATTGTTATAAGCCATGTTCTTACGCCAAAACCAACGAAACCTTGCCGTTTCAAATTCGTTTGGTCTATTATTAACATCCCATCTAAGCGCGTTTAACTGCACATAGTAATTAATCTGGTCATTCGTTACTTGGGCATTGCTGGACAACTGCCCGCAGAATAGTATCCCAAAAATAAAAAGGAGCCGTAAAAATCTCATCAACAATCTTTTTAAGGTGGTTAAACAAGAGACAAAATAAGCTGCTCAAAAATCCTAAATCAAATTTTAGGCGCGAGTGGTCAATTAATTAGCGCGAATGGTTTATTTTTATAACTTAAAGGAAAGACGCTTAATTTTTTTGATAATAAAATGCGCTATAAAACTTATCTTTAGAGCGTATTAACTCCAATTGCAAAAAAGTATCTATGTACAATAGACCACTTCTTTTTATTATCCTACTCCACTTCTTTCTTTCCCATTCATTATCGGCACAGCAACTCACTTTAGATCGGACACTTCCTCGTTTGGATAGCTTATCCGCAAGCGAAGAAAAGGTAGATGTACTCTTGATTGTAGCAAGGGCTTATCGCTATGTCGGTAATATTCGTTTAGAGAGGAAAAATTTAGCAGCAGCTAAAAAAATGGCGCAGCAATTAGATTATCAAGTCGGCTATGGTAAAGCACTGATCGAAGAAAGCATTACGGAATTTAACTTGGGACACGATGATGAAGCTGAAGTTATACAAAGAAGAGCGTCGGCACTAGCAGCTGAAATCAATTCCAACAAATTTCAATTTATTTGTGATCACAGCCTTGCCGAGTTTTATCTTTTTAGCAATAATGATTATAAAACTGCGATTGGTATTTTAGAAAAAATATTATCTAACGCAGACGAATCGGTTAGCATAAAAAATATTGCCCGTGCGAATCGGGCATTGGGTATTTGTTATTCTGCCCAGGGAGATACCCTACGCGCCTTACAGACTTTCGAACAAGTTGTTACTTTGTTAGATACCAAGCAAGCTGTTCCAGATGCCAAGCTGCTATTCGATGATCGAGAGCTAATTTTAGGACGGGTGTATGAAAGTATGGGCAGTTTGTATTGGGCAATGGGTAAATTAGAGCAAGGTTTAATTTATTACCAAAAAGCACTTACTATTTATGAAAAATGGGGCGCGTTTTATTTTATTGCCGGAGTAGCGAGTCCAATGGCGCGCATTCTGTTGCAGCAAGGGAAAGTGACCGATGCTTTGCTATACTGTAAAAAAGCTACGGAAATAGTGGAAAAGATGGACAGTGATTATTTGGCGGCAGATGCTCAACTTGTGGTGGGTGAAATCTATCAACGAATTGGTGATTTTAATGAAGCAGAACAACTCTATCTCAGCAGTTTGAATTTCGTAAAGCAGATTGATGATAGTTTGATGCTGTGGGAGAATTATCAGAAATTAGGCACATTAGAATTTGATCGCAACCAGCCCGAGCCAGCTCATCAGTGGTTGAATCAAGCGCTGACCGTCGCCGAGGCGATTCAGGATTCTTTTTCGATTGGCAGAACGGCGAAAGCACTAGGTAATGTTGCGCTTTTACAAAAAGATAATCCAAGTGCAGATAAGTATTTACATTCCGCGCTGGGCATCTATCAATCGCTCAATAAAACCAATAAATTACCCGCTATCCTTTTGGATATTGCTCAACTTTTTAAAGTACAGAATCAGTTAGATTCCGCTATTTTTTATGGTCAACGAGCATTGGAATTTGCCCAGCAAAATCAGGATGAGCAGCAAATTAAAAACGGGCATCTGGCACTCAGCCAATTCTATGATAGCACTAAAAGTTACGAACGGGCGCTGTTTCACCATCAAGCATTTTTTCGCTACCACGACCGCATTTATACGAAAAATATGCAGCAGATAGTGAAGGCAGAGCAAATACGACAGAATGTTGCTTATTATCAAAAAGAAAAGGCAACGGCAGAGGCAAATATTGCGTTACTGGCGCAACGGAATCAGCTATATCTCGCGCTGGGCGCAACCTTTCTACTGTTATTTTTAGCTAGTGGTTATCTGTTCTTAGGACTCCGTAAATCAAAACGAGAAATTGAAAATAAAAACCGCCAACTCACGACCCTCAATCAGGCTAAAGATAGATTTTTTGGCATCATTGCGCACGAGATTCGTAGCCCGATGGTCGCATTGCAAAGTGTGGGCAGACAGATGGATTTTAATTTAAAAAAAGGGAATTTGGAGCGCGTAACGCAACTCGCAAATTTAGTTACTCAGACGACTAATCGACTCGATACGCTACTCGATAATTTGCTAAATTGGGCATTGTTGCAAAGAGGGTTGATTGTGGCTCGTCCAGATACCTTATCCGTTCAACAATGCGTCTATGAAACTACGGATCTTTTTGCGGGTTCATTGAAAGCGAAAGAGATTCAGTTGCAAGTTGAAATACCTAAAGAACATCAAGTCTGGGTCGATAAAATCGCTTTTCACACGGTACTCCGTAATCTACTGAGCAACGCGATTAAATTTACGCCCGAGGCAGGTAAGGTGATGATTCACTCTAAATCTGTTGCTACCCATTTGGTGGTAAAAGTGAGCAACTCTGGTCGTGGAATTCCTATCGAAAACCTGAAACGACTTTTTACTTTAGAAAGAAAAAGCACCAAAGGAACAAAAGGCGAGCCGGGGACTGGATTAGGACTAATTCTCTGTAAAGAATTATTAGATTTAAATCAAGGAAGTATCACTGCTTTTAATGAAAATGGTAAAGGAGCTACTTTTGAAATTTCGTTGCCCAACCCCTAAAAATCTAAAACCCATTACCCAAAACTGTTTACCTACTTATGACCAATTTTAAAGTGCTTATTATAGAAGACGAACCGCTTTATGCAGCAAATTTAGAAATGTTAATAGAAGAATTGGGGTATGAATGCGTCGGAATAACAGACGATGTGGAAAAAGTCTTACAAATGGTCGAGCAATCCGAACCAGATTTATTACTAACGGATATAAATCTGAATGGTACGGTTGATGGGATTATGCTCGCTCAACGCATTCACGAAAAGCAAAATATTCCGATCATTTTTATTACTTCTTTGCGCGATGAGGAAACCTATGAGCGAGCAAAGTCGATTGGTCCCCATGCCTTTATTCGCAAGCCATTCGACGAAATTGATCTACAACGCACGATCGAATTAGTTGTCAACCGCTTGCAAGATGCCACCCAAAAAGAAGCAAATTGGTCGAAAGATCTGATTTTTAAAGACTGCTTTTTTATTAAAGTTCGGCAGTCATTAGTGAAAATTGCTTTCCTAGATATTTTATACATTGAAGTAGAGAATCACCACTGCGTGCTACATACGTTGAATAAGAAATTCGTCGTGCGGATGAGCCTGAATGATATTTCAAAGAAGTTACCTCCTGATTTATTTTTACAAACCCATCGAAATTATATCGTTAATGCGCGTAAAATTGATTCATTTGATTTAGCGGATGGTGTGGTATTAGTAGCAGGTAAATCCATTGCTTTAAGTCGCGGCTACAAAAATCGATTATTGGAATGGTTGGAGTATTTATAGCCGACCGATAGAGGTAACGGCCTATTCGTCACGTAAACATCATGACTAAAAAGTTGTCACAAGCAAAAGCCAGCACTTACGTAGATGTATTCAGGAAATCCTACCCCAGCTCGAAACAGGAAATCTCCAGCCGGTTTTTGAAATCTAAAACCTAACGCTCCAGCTGGCTTGACCGATCGATAATCTGATTTAAATATTTGCAATTCAGCTCTAGGATTTTGACTCATAAAGTTCCTGACGCCAATGTCATATCCGAGTTTATCAAAAAGAGAGGTAAGACCAAAACTCAATTCTAAATGCCCCTTCCGTGCACCCGTCAGGGCCGTTAAAGCAAATAAGAAATTTCTTCCTTCCCCACCAAATGGCTCTACCCATGTTCCATATCCCACTTTAGCCCAGTACGAAGTGAACAGTTGCTCTCCTTTAGCTGCTCCAATCATCCTTTCGTAGTTTCCATTTTTCGCTGCCAATCCTAATGTGCCATAAACCACATTGGGTTTGAGTTGCGGAGGAAGGTTATCGTTACTACTGTCTTGACTGTAGGAGG